>JBLIKG010000151.1:0-5729 GCA_047636255.1 Roseivirga sp.
TTATCGGTTATTCTCATAACCATTAAATTTAAGCCAGCTTCTTTTTGGATAGACTCGAGGACCTCGAGACTGCGAATTTTAAGCTTCTGTTTAGTGATTGGTCTAAAATTGGAGGAATCAAGGTGTTGGATTTTCAGGTTATCAAGATCGCCACTATAGCTGGAACCGCTCAAATATCCTATGTTAAAAGATAAATCACCGTTACTTGCTGATCCAGAATAGAGCTTTGTCAAGCTTCTGGTGGAAACCTTAATTGGGCCAATTGGAAACAGAAGGTAATCAGTTTTCTTAAAGTGAATAGGTAATTCACCATTTAGGAATAATGTAGTGTCTAATGCTTTAGGCACTTTTTCATCATTGCTAGTCACATTGGGATATACAATTGTGGGTTTTGAGTCATTACCGCAAGAACATAAGGCAAGCGAAATTAAAATGGCTATTGTTTGGAGGGATTTCATACTGAAAAGTAAAATTATAACTAGTGTATGTTATAAATTTCTCCAAATCTTCTGATAGCACCTAAATCTATAGCACAAAAAATCTAGAAATTCTGAATGAAGCAAGAGGTATAAGGCTATTTTAATATTACCGTATTGGAGTTGCAATTAGATTTCAATTTTTAATTTATCTTTCCCAAAAAATACCTCATGTTAAAAAATAGATTTAGTCTCCTCGCTCTTGCGCTTTATTTGTCTTTTGCATTGATAAGCTGCGGGAGCAATGATGATGAATTACCTTTTGATGAAGAGTTCAAAGGAAAGGTCGCTACCTACACCATTTCTGGTAATAATATTACACTTACCAAAGACTGGGGGAGTTCTTCAACGTTCTATGCTAATCCAACCAATCAAATGCAGCTTTGGAATTTTTATGCTAATCTAATTCCAAGTGATTTAAGACCAGAGTTTATCAAATTGGAATTGTTTGCAGATAAAGATGATGATACTGGTGCTTATGTTTCACCCATTAATCCTAATGATTTAAGTAAGTGGGAATTAGGCTACAATATGGCTTATGCGTGGTCTAATACATTTGAATTCAATAAGAGTGACGTGGCGTTTAACTCTATTCATGAATATGCACATGTTCTTACACTGAACAATACGCAATTAGTAGCTGGCGGAAGCGAAGATACTTGTGCAAACTATTTCCCGGGTGAAGGCTGTAGTAGAGAGGCCGCTTACATTAATCAATTTTTTACTAATTACTGGACGGATATTTTTGATGAGAGTCAGACCTTTGAAGAAGATGATGATGAGGCATTTTTCGCTTTTTATGATAAATATGCTGACCGCTTTGTAAGCGAATATGCTTCGACAAATCCAGAGGAGGATATTGCAGAGTCATTTGCTCGATTTGTGCTTTTAAATCAACCCACTGGCAACCAAATCAAAGACCAAAAGGTGAGATTTTTCTACGATTTTCAAGAATTGATTGTAGTTCGAGACAGAATTAGGGCCAATGTTGATTTTCAGTTTGATATTAATCAAGTTGGAGAGGCAAGATTAGAAAAATTTCTTTTCAGAAGAAACGAGTTGAATAGAACTCGAAAGCACTGAAAATAAAAAATTATTGCAATCGATTTACGATCCTTTATTGAATCAGTTCGGTGATTTTATTGTGAGATGGGCTTAAAATGGAGAGTCATTTTTCTACTCCTGAGAACTTTGATTGAATAAAAACGTATTCTTATCCAGTTAAAATGCACAATAATTAACGATCCTATGTTTGGCAATACAATTAGCGTAATGTAGATTTACTGACTCATGAAGAAGTTACTGTTCGGATTTTTTCTTCCTTTTTGCATTCTACTTTTAAGCATAAACGCTTATCCCTATGCCTATGCATTAAACGAAAATGCAGGACTTACTTCCGACAACCATTCATCAATAATTGAAAATGTTGTTGACATAACCTCAATCCAAAACGGGAAAACTTTGATTGTTGATGGCTCTAAATCTACTTTAGAGAATCAGTACAGAATTCAAGCAGCAGAGAATGAAATTGAAGAGGAGGAACGCGGTTTCAATAAAAAGTATGTACTCCTAAATAGCTACTTAACAGCAATCCTTTTCACTGTGGTATTGGGCCTTGCTGCGCTTTACCTTCTAAAAAATGTAGCCAGAGATAGGCGCTTTACTTATCTCACTTCTTTACGCTGGTACATGGTATACCGAGTATTTCGAATATAATAATACAACCTCAATAGATCCGATTGATGGGTCTATCCTCTATCAATAATACACTTAAAGTTAGCATCCACTAGACCTCTAGGTATGCATGCTGTATTCCTAAATACAGTGCCCTTTAAGATTTCTTCATCAGAACTTATCGATTTAAAATTTTAGAATCATTATGAACAAATTCGTTATGCTCATTGTCTTGTGCGCTATTTTGGGCTTTACAAGCTGTGAATCAGAAAAAGAAGAAAAACATGAAGCACTAGAAACCAAATTTTTGGTGACTAGCCCCGCTAGAATGGACACTTCTATTATCAAGGATTACGTCAGCCAAATCCGATCCATCCGTCACATTGAGTTAAGAGCACAAGAAAGAGGTTATCTACAGAAGATTTTTGTGGATGAAGGGCAGTTCGTCAAAGAAGGACAGCTCTTATTTAAAATTATGCCTAAGCTGTATGAGGCTGAGTTACAAAAGGCACAAGCAGAAGTGAATTTTGCGGAAATTGAATATCAGAATACAAAAAGGCTAACCGACAGTAATGTTGTATCTCCAAACGAGTTGGCCATGGCTGATGCCAAATTACAAAAGGCTAAAGCTGAAATGGCCTTAGCACAAGTGCATTTAGACTTTACTGAAATCAGAGCACCTTTTGACGGTATTATTGACCGATTTCTTGTGAGACAAGGAAGTCTTTTAGATGAAGGTGAGCTACTTTCTAATTTTTCAGATAACAGCGAAATGTGGGTTTATTTCAATGTGCCAGAAGCTGAATATTTGGATTACGGTACGACTATAGATCAAGATAGCTTGGTTCAAGTGGAGCTGTTAATGGCCAACAATAAAGTGTTCAATTATCATGGAGAAATCAGAGCTATTGAAGCCGACTTTAACAATGAAACTGGGAATATCGCTTTCCGAGCCACTTTTCCAAACCCAAAAGGGCTTTTAAGACATGGCGAAACAGGTAGTGTTCTTATTAAAGTACCGCTTAAAAATGTTTTACTAATTCCTCAAAAGGCCACTTTCGAAGTTTTGGATAAAAGGTATGTCTATGTGATTGATGAAAACAATACGATAAGATCGAGAGAGATTAAAATTGCAGCGGAAATGCCTCACATTTTTGCCGTTGTCGGTGGCTTGGCCGAAACTGATAAGATCCTTCTTGAAGGGCTACGTCTGGTAAAAGATAAGGATGTAATAAGCTTCGACTTTGTAGCGCCTATTACAGCCATCTCGAACTTGAGTTTGTACGCAGAGTAATTTAGCCCATAAAAAGTAGAGAAATGTTTAATAAAATTATTCATAGACCCGTCTTTGCAATTGTAATTTCGGTAGTAATCCTTTTTATAGGAGGCCTGGCTATTAAGCAACTGCCCATATCGCAGTTTCCTCAAATTGCGCCAACCACGGTAAGTATTTTTATTGCTTATCCTGGTGCGAGTGCAGAGGTTTTGGTGAATTCAACACTCATTACGTTGGAGAACTCAATCAATGGTGTTCAAGACATGAGGTACATGGCATCAGATGCCACAAGTGCCGGTGAAGCTACGATTAACATCATTTTCGAACCTGGTACCGATCCCAACCAAGCCGTTATTCGGGTGAAGACGCGGGTGGATCAGGTAATGCCACTTTTGCCCGAGCTAGTACAAAGAGAAGGGGTTATCATTACGCCTATTCAGCCAAGTATGTTGATGTATGTCAACCTCTATGCGGAGGATGAAAGCATGGATGAAAAATTCCTGTACAACTACGCCAACGTAAACATGATCCCTGAAATCAATAGGATCAAAGGGGTGGCAAGGTCTCAAATATTGGGTAGTAGAACTTATGCAATGCGCGTTTGGCTAAACCCTGATAGAATGAGAGCCTATAATATTTCTGTTGAGGAAGTTAT
Organism: Roseivirga sp.; assembly: GCA_047636255.1. Taxonomy (GTDB): domain Bacteria; phylum Bacteroidota; class Bacteroidia; order Cytophagales; family Cyclobacteriaceae; genus Roseivirga. The sequence goes on from JBLIKG010000151.1 coordinate 4,082, forward strand.
GGAGGCAATGCAGGAGCAAAGTATTGTGGGTCGTCCTGGTAGAATTGGCCAAAGTTCTGGTATTGCCGCACAATCACTGGAATACGTGCTTACCTACAAAGGAAGGTTCAATAAGCCTGAAGAATACGAAGGAATTATTATCCGTGCCAATGCCGAAGGGGAGAGTATTCACTTAAGAGATATTGCGAATGTTGAATTAGGTAGTGAGTTCTTCGATATCTATTCCAATTTGGATGGCCATCCATCTGCCGCGATTGTTTTGAAGCAAAATTATGGCAGTAATGCCAGTGATGTAATTGCTGAAGTAAAAGACAAGCTGGAAGAGATGAAAACTCTATTTCCTCCGGGCATGGATTACAAAATCAGTTATGATGTATCTCAATTCTTAGATGCGTCTATTGAAAAAGTACTCCATACTTTGGGTGAGGCCTTTATTCTTGTGGCGATCGTAGTGTTCTTATTCTTAGGTGATTGGCGTTCAACATTGATCCCAACATTGGCCGTGCCAGTATCTCTGGTCGGAGCCTTTTTTGTAATGCAGTTTTTTGGGCTTTCCATTAACCTGATTACACTCTTTGCCCTCGTTTTGGCGATTGGTATTGTGGTGGATAATGCCATTGTTGTGGTAGAAGCGGTGCACGCTAAGATGGAAGAAACAAATCTTTCACCCTATAAGGCAACGCAAGTGGTACTTCATGAAATCAGTGGTGCGATTATCGCAATTACTGCGGTTATGACGGCAGTGTTTGTACCGTTGGCCTTTATGACTGGCCCGGTGGGTATTTTCTATCGGCAGTTCTCCATTACAATGGCCTCTTCAATTGTGCTTTCAGGAGTAGTAGCCCTCACTTTAACACCCGTGCTTTGCGCCATTATTCTAAAGAACAATCATGGTGTTCCAAAAAAGAAAACAGTATTGAACAGATTCCTAGATGGTTTCAACGGACTGTTTGAAAAACTTACTGGTAGGTATACCAACTTGTTGAAGAAAATTGTAACAAGGAGAGTAGTCACTTTTGGTATTTTGATTGCCTTTTGCGTGGGAATCTACTTAGAGAGTAAAGTGCTTCCTGCTGGATTTATCCCAGGGGAGGATCAAGGTACTATCTATGCCATCATTCAAACACCTCCGGGCGCTACATTAGAAAGAACGAATCAAGTAGCTCAAAAACTTCAAAAGATATGTGAGGAGATTGATGGTGTAGAATCTGTGTCATCATTGGCTGGTTATGAAATCATGACTGAAGGTCGAGGCTCAAATGCGGGTACTTGTCTTATCAACTTGAAAACATGGTCAGAACGAGAGCACTCTGTAAAGGAAATCATGGAAGAATTGGAAGAGAAATCGCAAGGCCTTGGAGCCATTGTTGAGTTCTTCGAGCCACCAGCAGTTCCTGGTTTTGGTTCTTCAGGTGGTTTTTCAATGCGTTTGTTAGATAAAACTACCAGCACCGATTATCAAGAATTTGACGTGATCAATAAAGAGTTTATTGAAAACCTGAGTAAAAGAAAAGAGCTCACTGGTTTGTTCACCTTCTTCGCTGCCAACTATCCTCAGTACGAATTAGAAATTGACAATGAGCTGGCCATGCAAAAAGGAGTCTCTATCGGTAAAGCGATGGAAAACTTGAATATTTTGATTGGTAGT
>JBLIKG010000152.1:0-5694 GCA_047636255.1 Roseivirga sp.
ATAATTCATTCCGAATTTTGAAAAAGAATGATAGTTTTGTGCCACTTCATTGAAAGTCAGACCCTAAAGATCGAGATTCAACCAACACAATGTCTCAATTAGAATTCATTATGTATGCCGGATTCATTTTATCCGCCTACTCGGTAATCGGAAATGACGTTATCCAAACTCTTGGCACCTTCCTTAGCTCTAACGAAGGGCAAAAATGGTGGAAACTTTGGCTATTTGCAGGTTCAATTCTCTCAATAGTATTGATTTATGGCTGGTATACGAACAATGGTGATGTCACTTTCGGAAGACTTATTGGCGACCCTTTAGAAAATGGCTTTGATAATCCGAAATATTTAGAACCTAAAGACATTGATGGTTTTGGATGGCCTTACTTACTACCACCTATTATTCTATTGGTCATAACACGACTTGGGATTCCGGTGAGTACGTCTTTTCTAATTCTAACCTTCTTCAATCCTAAAAACTTAAATGACATGGTAATGAAATCCATGTCAGGTTATTTAGTCGCTTTTGGAGCCGCCATATTAGTCTATATGGCCATTGCTAAGAAATTCGAAAAGACATTTATAAATAACCCCCCCTCCAAGCGTCAACTAAAAATTTGGACTGTTGCACAGTGGTGTTCCACTGGATTTTTGTGGTCACAATGGCTTATTCAAGATTTTGCCAATATCTATGTTTACTTACCTAGAGAAATCAGCGTATCTAATTTAATTTTTTCAATAATCATTTTCTTGCTCCTTTTAGCTTATATCTTTTATTCAAAAGGTGGAGCGATACAAAATATTGTGAAGGCAAAAACGAATACTATGGACATTCGTTCTGCGACTATTATTGACTTTTCTTATGCCATAATACTTTTCTTCTTCAAAGAATTGAATAACGTACCAATGAGTACTACATGGGTGTTCTTAGGTCTTTTGGCAGGAAGGGAAATTAGTGTTAAGTATTTTGCTTTTGGAAGTGTCTCGAATTCAACACTAAAAGACTTAGCTAAAGATTTAGGAAAGGTATTCTTTGGATTAGCAGTAAGTATTGGCCTTGTATTTCTTGTTAAATTCTTAACTGGCGCCTAATTCTGCCAATGCCAACCAGGCCATTAAACCTATTCCAATTTCGATTGCATCTTCATCAATATTGAATTTTGGTGTGTGAACACCTAAGGTTGTTCCTTTCTCTTCATTCCCTGTTCCCAATCTATAAAAGCAGGATGGAACTACATGAGAATAATAAGCAAAGTCTTCTGCACCCATCCACAAATCGAGATCGACTAAATTTTCTTCCCCAACATATAACCCCGCTGCCTTTCTAGCGATTTGAGTGGTGTCAGGATCATTAATGAGAAAAGGATAACCAACATCAATGAGTACGTCACAACTTCCTCCCATGGCCTCCGCTAACCCCTGAGCGATTGATGTGATTCTTTTATGTGCCTCAAACCTCCAATCTTCGTTCAAAGCCCTGAAAGTTCCTGAAATCTTAACTTCATCAGGAATAACATTCTGAGCGTGACCACCAGATATTTGACCAAAGGACAATACTGTGGGTTTCTTAGGATCGGCATTTCTACTCACTACTTGTTGAAGTGCGACTATAATATGAGAAGCTATTAAAATCGGGTCGATAACCTTATCAGGTAAAGCAGCATGACCCCCTTTTCCCTTTACAGTTAGATAAATTTCATCAGCGCTGGCCATGTATTGGCCTTCTCGAAAACCGATTTTACCAGTTGGAATATAAGGCATCACATGTTGGCCAAGCATTCTTTGTGGCCGAGGATTTTCTAATGCCCCATCCTTGATCATGAGAGAAGCTCCACCCGGATTTTTCTCTTCACCAGGTTGAAAAACTAATTTAACCGTACCCTCGAATTTGTCTTTGATTTGATTCAGAATTCTAGCTGCACCAAGCAAACAAGAAGTATGAACGTCATGACCACAAGCGTGCATTACGCCTTCATTTTTTGACTTGTATGCGATGTCGTTCTTTTCGAAAATAGGTAAAGCATCCATATCGCCACGAAGTGCAATGCTTTTTGATTGTGGATTTCTACCCTCAATTAATGCGATGATACCCGTCCCTGCCACTCCTTCTTTCGGTTCAATACCTAACTTTCTAAGTTCAGCAGCAACAAATTTCGCTGTTTCGTATTCTTGAAAAGAAAGTTCAGGATGCGCATGGATATGTCTGCGTATTCGGATTGTGTCTTCTGAAAATTCAGAAGCGAGTTTTTTTACTTCGTTGAGCAAACTCATTTTTCAAGTTTGAATTGTTCTGGAACCACTGTAGCGTTGGGGTAATACTTTTTGATTTTCTCATAAAGGGTCTGCGCTTCGATCAGCTGATAGAAAGTGCCTACTTTTACAAAATAGGTAGGCAACTTATACTGCATAACGGGCTGCATTTCTGGTAGAATATCAAACAATCTATTTCTTACTCTTCCAGCATCTCTTTCATTAATTCCAGAATAAACCAGAATCGTATAGCCATTCAAAATGGCCACCGTATCATTTCGAACCTTAATCGAATCCAAAACCGCATCAAATTGAGAAGTCATATCAAATTTAGATTTAACTGCCTCATTTGATTCTAGTTCAACATTCGCTTGACTTAATTCTACGGATTCGATCTTGGGTCTGTACTTAGATAGGTCATCAGAAAATTCAAACTCAACCCCAAAATCATTATCCGCTTTTGTAGGCGCAGCCCTTTCGGTACAGCTTACAAAAGCGAATGAAAGTACTATAAGTGTACTCGATAATATGTTGAGAAATCTCTTATTCATCTAGCAAAACGCATTTCTTAGCCAAGATATCTTCTTCAACTTGTTTGAATTTAACGTCTTTCTTAACAGTTCCATCTTGGTACTGAACATTAACTTTATCATTCCTTCCAAAAATTTTATCAGACTTTATTGGAGCAATTTTCTCAACTGGAGGTCTATTGCGCGTGTCCTGCTGACCAGTTAATGCCGAACGAGACTCTTCTTTGCTCTCATTAAGTTTTTGCTGTTGTCCTCTACTTCTTGCTTCCTGAACTCTATCTGGCGCTTGCTGAGGTATGTCCGCTCTCGATAAGAACGAAACCGTATCCTCATTCACTTTAGAAAGGAAAGCTTTAAAGAGTTGGAATGCCTCAAACTTATAAATTAGAAGCGGATCTTTCTGTTCGTAAACAGCATTTTGAACCGACTGTTTTAGATCATCCATATCTCTCAAGTGTTCTTTCCAAGTCAAATCGATTACTCCTAAAGTAATTGATTTTTCCATCGCCTTGATCAATTCAGCATTTTCAGTCTCCACTGCTTTTTCAAGATTTACGGCTACTCCAATCTGACGTTTACCATCTGTGATTGGAAGAAGAATATTCTCTACTGTTGCACCTCTCTCTTTCTTGATATGTTGCATCAATGGCAGTGCTCTGCTCGCAATTGCCGTATTTTTATCGTTATAGCGTAGGAAGGCTTCGTCATACAAATCATTCACCAACGTATTCATGTCAGTGGTGGTGAAATATTCACGATTGATTTTGGTATCAATACCTAATACACTGATAGAATTAAGCTTAAAGCTATCAAAGTCATCGGCTGTTTTGGTTTCGTTTAATATATCTTCACAAGTATCATAAAGCATGTTCATGATATCAAGTTTTAGACGTTCACCCATCAAGGCATTCTTTCTTCTTTCGTAGATCACAGTTCTCTGCTGGTTCATGATATCATCATATTCCAACAAACGCTTTCTGATTCCGAAGTTATTTTCTTCAACTTTTCTTTGAGCCCTTTCAATAGATTTAGAAATCATCGAATGCTGAATCATCTCACCTTCTTTCAAGCCCATTCTGTCCATCAGTTTTGCAACTCTATCTGAACCGAAAAGTCTCATCAAGTTATCTTCAAGCGATACGAAGAATTGAGAAGAACCATTATCGCCTTGTCTACCAGCACGACCACGAAGCTGACGATCCACTCGTCTTGATTCATGACGTTCCGTACCGATGATAGCAAGACCACCCGCTTTTTTAGATGCAGCAGCCAGCTTAATATCTGTACCACGACCTGCCATGTTGGTTGCAATGGTCACCGTCCCTGGTTGTCCAGCAGCAGCAACAACATCAGCTTCTCTGGCATGTTGCTTGGCATTCAAAACCTGGTGCTCAATTTTCTTGAGGTGAAGCATTCTACTCAATAGTTCTGAGATTTCAACTGAAGTAGTACCTACCAACACTGGTCGGCCTAGCTCAGTTAATTCAACAATCTCATCAACTACTGCATTGAATTTCTCTCTTACCGTTTTATATACTTTATCCTCTCTATCATCCCTAGAAATAGGTCTGTTAGTAGGGATTACAACTGTATCCAACTTATAAATTTCCCAGAATTCACCTGCTTCAGTTTCGGCAGTACCTGTCATACCTGCTAGCTTGTGATACATTCTGAAATAGTTCTGCAAAGTAATGGTGGCATAGGTTTGCGTTGCATCTTCTACTTTCACATTTTCCTTTGCTTCGATGGCTTGGTGTAAACCGTCAGAATATCTTCGGCCATCCATTACACGACCAGTTTGTTCATCTACAATCTTAACTTTTCCACTATCAAGGATATACTCAGTATCCTTTTCAAACATAGTGTAAGCCTTAAGCAACTGATTTACGGTATGAATTCGTTGTCCCTTAACTGAATAATCTTGAATTGCTTCCTCTTTTTGTTTCAGTTTTTCTTCGTCACTTAAGGTTTCATCCTTTTCTAATCTGGCAACTACATCACCAATGTCGGTCATGATAAAGAAAGACGGATCTTCTCCTTCGCCTGTAATCAAGTCTGTTCCTTTTTCAGTTAGATTGACCGCGTTACTCTTTTCATCTATAGTGAAGTATAAAGGTTCGTCTGCCTTTGGCATCGCCTTTTGATTGTCTTGCAAATAGATATTCTCTGTTTTTTGCAAGATGATCTTCATTCCCATTTCACTAAGGAATTTGATCAATGGCTTGTATTTGGGTAATCCACGATGAGCTCTGAATAAAGCTAGGCCACCTTCTTCATCGTTACCCTCCTTTAACAGTCTTTTAGCATCATTTAAATATTGACCACAAAGTTTTTTCTGTGCTTCCACCAATTTTGAAACTCTTGGTTTCAGTTCATAAAACTCATGCTCATCGCCTTTGGGGATTGGCCCCGAAATAATCAATGGTGTTCTGGCTTCATCAATCAACACCGAATCTACTTCATCGACCATTGCATAATGGTGCTTTCTTTGAACCAATTCCTTCTCTTCTCGCGCCATATTATCACGCAAGTAGTCAAAACCGAACTCGTTGTTTGTACCGTAAGTAATGTCGGCTCGGTAGGCTTGTCTTCTTTCCTCTGAATTAGGCTGGTGTTTATCAATACAGTCCACTGTCATTCCATGGAACTCGAATAAAGGAGCCATCCATTCGGAGTCACGTTTGGCCAAATAATCGTTTACTGTAATTATGTGAACCCCTCTTTGTGCTAGGGCATTCAAGTAAGCGGGTAATGTAGCTACTAAGGTTTTACCTTCACCCGTTGCCATCTCGGCAATTTTACCTTGGTGAAGTACAACCCCACCGATCAGCTGTACATCATAGTGAAGCATTTCCCAAGAAACTTCTGTACCTGCCGCTAACCATTTGTTCTTCCAAATGGCTGTTTCTCCAACTATT
>JBLIKG010000153.1:0-5688 GCA_047636255.1 Roseivirga sp.
TGTGCGATGGCATTCAAGCCAATATTCGATTCCAACATGGATGTCATCCACCAACCTATATTCATCGATTCTGCCAGTTCAATCCATTCTCTGCAAGCAAGTATTCCACCTAATAATGAAGGTTTTAGAATGATATACTGCGGTTTGATTTCCTGAAGCAACGCCATCTTGGCTTCAAATTCATTCACTCCAATCAGCTCCTCATCTAAAGCAATATCCATTGGGCTTTCTTCACAAATAGACTTCATAAGTAACTGTTGTCCAGCCATTATTGGCTGTTCAATTGAATGAATTTCTAGTGAAGCGAGCTGCTCTAGTTTCTCGAAAACATCCGCTTCCTTAAATGCACCATTGGCATCTACCCTTAAAGTGATTTCTCTTGATGAATATCTCTTTCGAATTCCTTCGAGTAAGTCGAGTTCTCTTTCAAAATCAATTGCCCCAATCTTGATTTTTATGGTATTAAAACCTTCTTTCAGCTTCTCATTTATCTGCTGTTGCATAAAATCAACATCGCCCATCCAAATAAGGCCATTGATCGGCATGCGCATTCTACCTTTTACAAAATCCGTGTTGAAGATTGTTTTCCTTCCACCATTAATCAGATCGAGCAAAGCGGTTTCAACCCCAAAGCGGATTGAGGAGAAATTGGCTGGAATATGTTCAGCAATGAAAGAAAGAAGAGATTCAGTTTCTTCTGGGAAATCTAACTTTGAAAGACTTGCTAACTGAGATTTGAGTTGAACTTCATAATCAGGTGAGTAATCTTGGCTCAGACCCTTTAAAGGGCTTGCCTCTCCAAAACCTATGATCTCTGGTTTAGCTTGGGTATAGGCTTTAATGAACCAAGTTTCCTTTTCTGTAAACGAGCCTCTTGACGTACCCGCTTCGAAGCGAAATTTTAAGACATGAGGAATGACTTCGAAGTGTACTTGCATTATTTACCCAGTAATCGCTTAACGTATTTGCCAATGATATCGAATTCCAAATTCACCTTATCGCCTTGCTTCAATTGATGAAAACAAGTATGCTCATAAGTGTATGGAATGATGGCCACTCTGAATTTCTCTTCTTCCGAATTGAAGCAAGTTAAACTAGTACCATTCACGCAGATCGAGCCTTTTTCTACGGTGACATTACCCATCGAAGGGTCATATTCAAAGTCAAAAAGCCAGCTTCCGTCTTGCTCTTGTACTTGAGTGACTGTGCCAATTTGATCCACATGCCCTTGCACTACATGGCCATCAAAACGACCATTGGCAATCATACAACGCTCTAAATTAACCACAGAGCCAGTTTCCCATCCGGCCAAGTCAGTTTTCTTTAGGGTCTCATCAATAGCAGTAACCACATGTTGATCACCTTTTACGGCTACAACCGTGAGGCAAACTCCATTATGGGCAATGCTTTGATCTACCTTTAATTCAGCGCTGATTTCACTTTCTACAGTAAAGTGAAGATTAGTGCCTTCGCGATCGATCGCTACGATTGTACCTGTTTTCTCTATTATTCCAGTAAACATAAATCTGACTTAAATTTATTTGACGCCTAATTCTGGGTACTTACCTGTTTTGGTTCTGTAAAAAGCTTGCATGGTTTCAATATCCTTTTCAACATCTCCAGACGGCATTATCGAAGGGCCTATCCCTGCTATTTTGTGCTTATAATCCAAGAAGCCTAAGAAAATTGGCACCCCAGCTTTTAATGCCACATAATAAAAACCTGTCTTCCATTCGGGCACATAAGTTCTTGTTCCTTCGGGCGTTACCATTACAGCAAGGTTTTCTCTTTCATTGAATAAGTCAGCCATTGCATCCACCATACTTTTTCGAGCATCACCTTCTTTCTTTGGCGAACGATCTATTGGGATCGCGCCCATGCTCTTAAGTACCCATCCGAGCGGCCCTACCATCATTTCTTTTTTGATAGTATAGTTCAGTGGTACATCCAGCAGATAGAAAGCGAGTCTTGCGTAAAAGAAGTCCCAATTACTCGTGTGTGGAGCAGCGGTAATTACTACCTTTTTTACTCCTTTAGGAAAGTGGCCTTCTAGCTTCCAGCCAGTAATCCAAAACAAAAACCTTGATAGTAGTTTCATATTATGAATGAGTAGATTGTTTTTTAGTCTCTGCTTTTTCCAGCAATTGCTTCACGAATGAATTATCAGCATTCATATTGAAATAATGCATTGTGGCTTCATAGCCTATTTGGTAAATATCATGCGCTTTTTTCACATCGAAGGTGCCGAATTTTCGCAGCTCTTTGGGTTCAATGAGAATGTCACATGCCTTCTTGCTGATTTCTACATTGGCATTAATACTCAACATGGAGACTCGCTCGATCATTTTTTTTGGGCCTCCCAAATAGTCTACTTTAACAATTGGCGCAGCGTTGACTCCAATCACAATATCACAGCTTTCACGAAGTGCTTCTGAAGGCAGGCTGTTCACGATTCCCCCATCTACATAAGAATGTTCTCCTATTTTGACTGGGTCGAAAATAAAAGGAATGCAACTAGAAGCCATCATGGCTCGCACCAATGGTCCAGTGGAAAAAACCTGTCTCTTACCCTCGTTCAAATTAGTGGCTATAATTTTAAGCGGAATTTTAGTTTTGCTGAAGGTATCATCATCAAAGAATTTCCTAAATACCACTTCACTCTTGCTCATATTGATCAGGCCAGAAAGACTAAATGCTGGCCATATAATCTTGAACAAGTTGGTATTGGCAATGGCTTCTAAAGCCACCTTTGGAGCATAGCCACTTGCGTAAAAGGCTGCAGCAATTGAGCCTGCACTAGTTCCAGAGATTTCATCGATCTCAATTCCCATTTCATTCATCGCTTGGAGTACGCCCAAATGAGCAAAGCCTCTCGCTCCTCCTCCTGATAATGCTATTCCTGTCTTCATCTTATAAAATTTCGCTAAGCGGGAAAGTTTTATCGAGCCTCACTCCCTTTTCGGTATGTTTCACAGTGCAACATTGATTTTGTGAATCATGTTCAAGGAAAAGGATGTAATTATGGTCGGCAGCTTCATTCAAAAATTTTTCCTTTTCGGTCATTGTAATCAATGGCCGTGTATCATAACCCATCACATAGGGCAAAGGAATATGACCAATAGAAGGCAGCAGATCCGCAATAAAAACAATGGTCTTGTCTTTATATTTGATTTTTGGAAGCATTTGCTTGTCCGTATGACCATCAACCAAGGCAATATCAAACTGAGCGAAAGGACTTTGACCGTTAAGTGGTACAAAATTGAGCTGTCCGCTTTCTTGCATCGGCAGTATATTCTCTTTTAAGAAAGAAGCCTTTTCTCTGGGGTTAGGCTGTGTTGCCCATTTCCAATGCGCTTCATTTGACCAATATTTAGCGTTCGGGAAATGAAGCGCTAACTTTTCGTTATCGTTGCCAACATAATCCACGCCACCACCACAATGATCGAAATGAAGGTGGGTTAGGAACATATCGGTGATATCGTTGGGTGAAAAACCTGCCTTATTTAAGGATTGGTCCAGACTGTCATCGCCATGTAAGTACAAGTGGCTGAAGAACTTGGCGTCTTGCTTATTCCCAATGCCATTATCGATCAGGATCAATTGATTCCCATCTTCAATCAATAAACAGCGCATCGACCAAGTACAGAGATTGTTTTCGTCAGCAGCATTAGTTCTTGTCCAAAGCGACTTGGGTACTACGCCAAACATTGCGCCACCATCTAGTTTAAAAAAACCTGTTTCAATTACATGTAACTTCATCGCTTTGTTGTCTGATTGTGCCTGCAATTTATAACCCTTTCGCGTTTTAGCCAGCCCTATTCTAAGATACCTTCAATCCCTTTTATGAAAGGTTCGAAATCCGTAAGATTCTTATGTTTTCCACCTTCAATACTGAAAAACGTAGCTTGACCTGCAGGAATTGATTTGTATAATTTTTGGGCCGATGCATAAGGCACTACTTCATCTTCCGTTCCGTGAAAAATGTAGATTGGACATTTGGCATCCTTCAAATAAATATGTGATTTAAAATTGAAGCGCAGCGCTATCCCAACCGGGAAGATGGGATAATAACGTTGAGCCACTGATTTGAAATCGTAATAAGGAGTTTCTAAAATAAGTTGTTTGGGATGGCGTCTAGAGGCTAAGTAAGCCGCTATTCCTGTGCCTAATGACCTTCCATAAAGCGTAATCTCGTCTTCACTATAATGTTTGAGTGCATATTCGTAAAACATTGCTGCATCGGACATCAAGGCAATTTCTGTCCTTTTTCCTGTGCTCTTACCATAGCCTCTGTAGTCCATCACTATGACATCATAATCAAGTCCTACATAGTATTCCGTCACTTTTGCCCAACGCCTTAAATCGCCTCCGTTGCCATGAAAGTAGAGTATTACACCTTTACTATTTTCAGTCTTGAAATGTATGGCATTGAGGTTGGCTCCGTCATCAGCCGTTAAATTAATTTCTTCATAATTCGATTTAAGATCAAACGTATAATCATTTGGTATTGAACCATCTAAGAAAATAAATTTTTCTTGAAAAAGGTAAACGATCAAGCCCGAAAGTAAATAGAGAGCAATAAGCGAAAGCAGTATGATTTTCAATTTTTTCAATTTAAGCAGGTCTCTTCTTTCCTTTAATCGCAAAGCTTAAACTTGTTGCCACAGGATCGATGGCTTTAGGCAGTTTAGCGTTAAGGATTTCTTCCATCATACGGTGATAGTCTTCATAAGTATGCATGTTATTATGGCCTGCGCCAATAACAGGATAAAGCCGAGTGTTTTCAGGAACAATCTTCGACAAGGCCACAGAGGTTTTGAAAGGAATGAGTTTATCATTGGTACCGTGAACGATTTTGATCGGGCACTTTACATACTTGAGGTACATGAAAGTTCGTACTGGAAAACGCATTATCAATGACATTGGCATAAAGGGCAAGAAACGCTTGGTAACCTTGGTCAGGCTGTAATATGGTGATTCGAGGACAAGCATTCGCGGATTATTCGTACTCGCTAATTTTGCAGCAAAACCAGAGCCCAACGAACGTCCATACATAATGATGTACTTCTCGTCAATCTGCTTTTTAACTTCATCATACACATATTGTAAATCTGCTTTGATTGAATCCTCAGTGCGCTTTCCTGTGCTTTTTCCAAAACCTCGATAGTCTACCATCACCACATCAAAACCCTGTCTGGTAAAGTCAATGGCAAACTTTCCCCAGCCTTTGATCGACTTAGAATTTCCCTTTAGGTAGAAAACCACGCCCTTTGGTTCTGGAATATTGAAATGAATACCGTTAATATTGACGCCTGGCGACATTTCGAAGTTATACTCGGTAAACTTTAAGTTGGGATACTTGAATTCGAAATCCTTAGGCAGCTTTTCTGGTTTGAAAAGGAATTGATCTTGCCAAAAATATAGGATCACATTCGCGAGAATGTAAACACCAACAATGATTAAAATGATCCAGTAAGTTTCCAATGCGTATTCTGGGTTACTTGTTTAATTCTCAATTCACTTTCACTCAACTTGAGTTTTATGCACAATGCTGTCTATCCTGAGCCCCGAAGCATCGGGGGCGAAGGAAATAATCAATCATTAGACCCTTCCCCGAAGTCACGGGGCTCAAGGAAGGAAAACGGTCATTTCTAGTTAACCTAAGTTTCCTGCCCAATCTATTTTACT
>JBLIKG010000154.1:0-5642 GCA_047636255.1 Roseivirga sp.
TAGAACAATGCAACTCTAACCCCAAGAGATAACACTCGCATGCTTTGCAACACGGTATCGAAGTCATCATCGTATATAAAAGACCATTCTAGGGAAGAGGTAAGGAATGAATTGATCTCACCAGTGAACACATTAGTCATGTACACATCTGTACTTTTCCAAGCAATGGTCAAATTTGTAAAAGTGGAGATCTCTGTTTCGTATGTAAAGTTTTTGAAGATCTCTTTTTTGTAAGATAAGGCAAATGTCATCCCTCCCTCCCAACGAACATCCTGATCTTCTACCAAGCCGTAGTAGTCATCTAAACCATCAGCTTCTACAGTAGTTTGTTTTAAACCTAAACCAAGTTGATAATTAAAATTATCATTAGGTTGATGTGAAATACCTAGGGACTCAATAAAATAGCCAGGAGATAGAAAATCAGATATTAATTGATCATCAAAATCAAAACCTTTTGCGAATTGTGTTCGGAAACTAGCTTCCAGAAATGCGGTCAAGGTTCCGTCATTCAGAAAATAATCTATCTTATTACTGATCAGAATCATGTCTTCTGATTTTTCAACACCCATACCGTTTTGTTTAATTTGCCCAAATCTCAAGTTTGCACGCATGGTGTTTGAAAATTTACTACCTGAATACTTTGCGTTGAACCTAGTAGATAAAACAAAAGCAGATGAATTAACTCCCCCCATGCTCCAGTCTTTATAGTTTGCTTGATTACCCCTTTAGCTTAAGCTATCTCAGTCTACCTGAAATATATAGCAGATATTTATTTAGAGCAAGGCAAGCTAAACTTAGCAATAGATTATGCTCGAAGAAGTTTGACGCTAGCAAACAAATACGGGCTGAAAGATGAAATGAGTCAGTCCTATGAAGAGCTGTCTACCATCTATGAAAAGTTAGAGGAGCCAAAGAATTCTTTATTTCACTTCAAGGAGCACATTAAATATAAAGACAGTGTAAACAACCTCACCAATGTGCAAAAGTTAGCTGACCTGAGAACAGATTTTGAACTTTCAAAAAAGCAAATCGAACTAGATCTGATCAACCAACTAAAAGAAAACCAAGGACTGATCACTAAATCCATTGGTGTGGTATTGATTTTAGTATCTGTTTTGACATATGCCCTTTACCGAAGGAACAGGTTCATCAGTCAAACACGAAAGGTACTCGAAAAAGAACGCCAAAAATCCAAGGATCTCCTTTGTAACATCCTACCAGAAGAAACAGCTGATGAGTTGCGTGAAAAAGGAAGTGTTAAAGCCAAAAAGTATCAGAGTGTTACAGTCTTATTCAGCGATTTCGAGGGATTCACCAAATATGCAGAGGAATTACCTCCCGAGGAACTCATTAAAACAATTGACCTCTATTTTTCGGAGTTTGATCAGATTATGGACAAATACAACATTGAAAAGATCAAGACCATCGGTGATTCCTATATGTGTGCATCAGGATTACCTATACCGAACAAAGATCATGCTGAGCAGATGATCTTAGCCGCTCAGGAAATGTTAGCGCATGTTGAACGCATGAAAGAAGTACATGCTATTGATGAGGCACGATTTAATGTTCGCATAGGAATACATACTGGCCCTATCGTTGCTGGTGTAGTAGGTAAACGAAAATTCGCATATGATATCTGGGGAGACACTGTCAATATTGCTTCTAGAATGGAGTCTGCTTGTGCTCCCGGTAAGATTAACCTCTCCATAAAAACTTATGAATTAGTGAAGGAGAAATTCAACTTTGAAAGCAGAGGTGAAATTGAAATTAAAAATAGGGCTCCTATTGCCATGTACTACCTCAATACCAAGCATTGATCAGGTAGACTTTACTCTTCGGGGAATACGCATCATTCATGAATTCAGATACCCAATTGAAAAAGCACGCATCAATCAAGGCTACAACAAGTTTGTGGATTGGGGCTTGAACCAAGGATCTGTTTCCAAAGATTGGTACGGTGATAACCCTGGCTATCGAAATACAAACAAACTATACTTTAATAATTAATTCCTTTCAAAAGCTCAGTTTCAATTCAGCAAGGCTATAATTGGCGTATAGTCTTTGCATAACAAATCACATATTCGTAATTATATTGCTGTATGTGTTATGATGTGGAAACCCAGCTAAGAAGGAAACTCAAAGATGCAGCGCATGAGGGTGCGCCTTCTGAGGAAATTGACTTCTTAAAGAAAAAGCTAGCGCAATGGCTTGAAAAGAATGGAGAGTCTGAATTAGCAGCCAATGAGCATTACTGGACCATGGGCTTTCAACATCAAAAAATACCCGTCATCACCAATAACAAGCCGAACGAAATTCAGTTTTTCCACTGGGGCTTAATTCCACATTGGTGCAAAGACAAAGCATTCGCAAGAACCATTGCTGGTCAATGCTTGAATGCACGATCAGAAAGCATTTTCGAAAAGCCTTCGTTCCGATCCGCAGCAAAAGACCAAAGGTGTGTTATTCCCCTATCTGGCTACTACGAGCACTTTTGGTTCGATAAAAGTGGTAAAACTAAAATTCCTTATTTCATAAAAAGAAAAGACAATCGCCCCTTGTACATGGCTGGACTCTGGGAGGCTTGGATCAATAAAGAGACAGGTGAGGAAATAAAGACTTGCACCATCATTAGCACAAATGCTAACGCTAAATTGAGCCTAGTCCATAATAGAAATCCAGCCGACCCTAGAATGTTAGTGATATTGGATTTTGAGCAAATATCGAAATGGCTTTCACCCTTAAAAGATGAAGTTGATCAAGCTTTTTTAGAGTCAATGTGTATTCCATATCCCGATGAAGCATTAGAAATTTACCCTGTTCATCAACTAAGAGGTAAAAATGGTGTAGGTGATGCGCCACAAGCTTCGCAACCTTTTGTATATCATCTTATTGGCCTGCCATAATGTAGTTGTGACAAATCAAAAATCTTGAATACGCATCTTAAAACAATATGCAGTTCGTCATTGTATTATCATTATTATGCTAAAGCGAGTTAAAACCTTTGTTCTGCTGATCTTGATGGTAACTTTTGCCTGCAGCGAAAGTGTCCCTCCAGTCTATGCTTACCTCGCTTTGGGTGATTCGTACACAATTGGACAAAGCGTTGAAGAAGCTGAGAGATGGCCGGTTCAATTAAGTGCAGCCCTTAACAATACGGGAATAAACCTTGGCGCTCCAAAAATAATCGCACGTACGGGTTGGCGTACTGATCAACTGCTAGATTCAATACAAAGTGATCCCAATACAAAAACAAACTATGAATTAGTTTCTCTTTTAATTGGAGTGAATAATCAGTTTCAAAGAAGATCTGTTGAAAGCTTTGCCCCCGAATTTGAAGAACTTCTACAAACTGCAATTCGCTTGGCTGGCAATGACAAAAAGAAAGTAATTGTGCTCTCCATTCCTGACTATGGTAAGGTGCCTTTTTACAGAACCCGTGGTGGTGAGGCCATAGGCCAAGAAATTGACCGCTTTAATGCTGCAAGTAAAACCATTTGTGAACAGTATGGAGTGCGTTATTTCGATATCACTCCGCTTTCAAGGGAAGTAGAAAATGATTCTGAGCTTATTTCTGAAGACCTGCTGCATCCCTCTGGCAAAATGTATGCACGCTGGGTGAATTTAGTGCTAGATGATGTCTTCGATCTGTTGAATGATCAATAAATGGATAGTAATTGAAGGTAGGAAGGTGCATTTTCTGAAGGCCCGTTACTTTATATTTTAGGCAAATTCTTTTGAATCGCTTGAGCCTTTGCTTTTGATACGCCACTTTGATCAGCAAATTTCAGCCAATCGCCAATCACCGTTTGCACATGCTCAATAATTTGGAGTGGCTTTTTAATGTTCATTTGTTGGGCCACAGCCACAAGGTCTTCTTTCACGAAACCCGACCTCTTTCCATTCACACTTAGGGTTTGCTGATTTACCCAAACATTGGTAGCGTCATATGCATAACAGAGGTCGTAAGCTGGTGCAAGCGCCCATCGCTCTCCTTTCTTTAGGATAAAAGCAAAATTCTTAGTGTGATCATCGCAGTTTTTAGCCAAAACATTAAAGACCATACGCCTAAACATTTGCTCGGCCTCGGGATATGTCAATCGCAGCATGCGCATGGTTTGAAACAACTGCTCGTAGCTATAGGCATTCATTTGGTTATAATCGAAATGCTGAATACCACAAAGCGTTTGAATATGGTGCTTGGTATTGTTCCCTTCCCTATCGAAGCGCTTCGTCATAAAGTGAGCTCGGCCATTTTCTTCTAAGAGTTTCGATTCCATCATATCGATACCAGCAGCAATGGCCATTTGGTAGTAGGCATATTCGATCCTTCCCCAACCTTGGCTTTCGCCAAATTGGGCATCGCTTACCCCATCTAATTTCAGCAACCAATGCTCAAAACCTTTGGAAGTATTGGTTTGCCCTGATTTTACTTCTCCAGTTTTTTCATTGTATGCGATTACTGCTTTAGGACGAGCTCCGCCAGCAGAAGTCCCAATCTTTAATATTTCGGTAAGTGCTTGTTGCTCGTTATGGGTAAGGTTGGTTTGAAATGACTCCTTATTAGACAAAATCTTATGTGCTACTTCTACCAAGCTATCAATCTCTATATCAAATACGCCTGGATTTTTAGGCATTTGCGCGGGTTCGAACTCTAAGGCGCCCATTGCCCTTGCGCCTATGAAACACAATTGTTCTACTGGGTTCATACTGTTGGCTGGTCGGCTTTGCTGAGTGAGCCAAATATTGATCAATTGATTACCATAGCGATCTGGCAAGGCATCGGCCAATAGACCTGGAAGTCCTCTAAATGTATCTTCAGCATCGTTCTTTACCTTTTTTAATTCTGGGAAACGATAGATGCGCGCGCCATTACCAATAGGCATTTTGATAGGCGATAGATCCCAACCTTTTTGAATGAATTTAGGATCGTATTCAAAACTGGCCAATTGCTGACCTTCATCCCAACGGACAGCCCCAACCAATTCTCCCCAGATTTTCACTTCAGCAACATCTACCATCCTAAATCTCCATTATCATTTAATTCATTTGAACTTTTAGGCCTCGCCCTTTTGCGCTCGTCCTTCTTAAGCTTGGCATAGGCCAATGGACTTATTTCATCCTCGAAATTAAACTGCCCCAGTGCATAAAGCGCATCCAATGCCCTTAGTAGCTGAATCAAACTTGCCAATGTAATGGATTCCCCTTTTTCTGCTTGACTGACTGTCCAGCGGTTAAGGCCAGCATCTGTGGCGATTTGTGATTGCGTTTTATTTTGGGCTAAACGAAGTTGCTTGAGGAATGAGCCTATTTTATTTAAAATAGCTTTATCTGTCATTGCGAACCAATTATTGCCAGTATTTACCATCATTAAAGCTTAAAAATTAACTTACTGCCTGTATTTACCATCAAATTTAATGACTAATTTAGACAATTACAATGTTTATTTTTACCAACACTAAATGGATAAATAGGCATTAATGTGAGTATTAACCAACATCAATCGTTTATTAATAGGGTTGACCGAAACAAAAGTAAATACAAGTAAATTTCTAAATTTGAGCAGTTCATACCTTTTGAAAAATGTCAGAAATCACGCTAACTACTATCTCCGTAAATCAAGAATTTATCTCTGTTTTTGA
>JBLIKG010000155.1:0-5619 GCA_047636255.1 Roseivirga sp.
TACGATGCAAGAATCATCTCTTTCGAAAATTGGACAGAGGAGATTGGTATTCAGGCCGAACCCTCAGCCTATTTCAGTGATGGCGTTCATCCATCATTGCTTACCTACCAAATTTGGGCTAAAGCTATGGCGAAGCTGATCACAGAAAACGAAACCATCAGCAAAAGTTTAGCAAAGTAAGGTTGGCTAGAAGCCAAAGCGCTAATCGTCACTCGGCAAAGCCGAGCGACTGTAGTCCAACAAAAAAGTCAGGCATTTCTACCTGACTTTTTAACAAGTTCATTGTGAATTAATTATTCTGGAGTCTTCTCATCTGGGTATTCTTCCTTGAAGCCTTTCCAATAATCAGCAACGGTAGACTTCATGTCTTTTCTCAGTAAGAAGATACCAATAAGGTTAGGTAAGGTCATTACTGCGATAGCAATGGCCGCAATTGTCCAAATAATGGTGGTATCTGCAATGGCCGCGATAAAGAATCCCGCCACGTATACAACTCTGTAATATTTTACAGAGCCAGAACCCCATAAGAAGGTCATCGCTCGATCGCCATAATACGACCAAGAAATGGCAGTACTAAAGGCAAAAAGCAAAATACCAATCGACACAATGTATTGTCCGTAATCACCAAACCATCCTCTGGTAAAGGCAATGGCTGTTAAAGGAACACTGTGTATTAAAGATTTTCCGTAGAACGAAATGCTTCCATCTACTGGTTTACCATTGGATATTTCGATTTCACCAGTGAGAGGAGAACCTCCGAAAGATTCGTTAACTGTAATTTCTTCTGCTACTGAACGCGCATGAATCACCGTTACATTGCTAGTAATTTTTCCATTTTCAACCTGAAGCATTCCGTCAAAAACAGGCAATAGATTTTCACCTGATAAATGTTCCTTTAAGGCAACTCTATCCGCTTTGACATTATCAGAATAATCAGTACTTACCAAAATTGACATGTCTGTTACCGCAAAATCATTCAAGTGTTTTTCTTGCCAAACACCAGAAGAAAGCAAGGTAAGGCCAGTAATAGAACAAATGATAATGGTATCAATAAATGGTTCTAAAATTGCCACCATACCTTCAGAAACTGGTTCGTGACCTTTAGCGGAAGCGTGAGCAATTGGCGCAGAACCTTGACCTGCTTCGTTAGAGAAGAGTCCACGACCTACACCCACATTAAAGGCATACATAATCGTTGCTCCTAAAAATCCACCTGTAGCAGCTGTGGTGGTGAAAAGGCTTGAAAAAATCGATGTAATAGAAGGAATTAAATTTTCAAGATTTGCGAAAATCACGGAAAAACAACCAATGAAATAGACGATTGCCATTGCAGGGACAAGTTTTTCTGTAACCGAGGCAATTCTTTTGATCCCACCAATAATTACGAAAGCCAGAATTACAGAAAGGACTGCTCCTGTGATCCAAGGCTCAATAGCAAAGGTTGATTTTAGGGCTGAAGAAATACTATTGATTTGAGGCATATTACCTGTACCAAATGAAGAAAGTACGGTTGCCACAGCAAACACTACTGCGAGCCACTTCATATTCAGCTTGTTCTTCATGTAGTACATTGGGCCACCGGCCATTGTACCATCTGCAGCTACTTCTCTATACTTATGAGAAAGCGTTACCTCCACAAATTTGGTACACATACCAATGGCAGCGGTTACTACCATCCAAAACAAAGCTGCAGGTCCACCAAGGTGAACCGCCAAGGCCACACCTGCAATATTACCTGTACCCACAGTGCCCGAAAGTGCGGTAGTTAAAGCTTGAAAATGGGAAGTGTCACCCTGATCTCCGGCCTTATCAAATTTTCCCTTTAAGATTTTAAAGGCAAAGCCAAAGTATCTAATCTGAGGGAATTTCAAGTAAATAGTAAAAAATAAGCCCACCCCTAAAAGGGCAAAGGGAAACCATCCTGCACTCCCGATATAACTATCTATTGTGGAGAGAAAATTATTTAATTGCTGCATACTTCGGATTTATAGTTCTTGTAGAAGGTCACAAAAATAGGGATTATCCATCCCTATCAAAGTCCTATTTCTGTTAAGAGGCAGGTTTTACGAATAAAATTGAGGCTTTGAAGACCAATTTGCTTACAACTTCTCACTCTTCGACTGTAATATCCTTTCTGAAAAGACAATTAAATTTTGTAGGTCTATTCAATATCTGTTACCATTATCTTTTCCCATAAACCTGAAAAGTCAGAAAGTAATTGCTGATGGATCGGGTGACTCTGATAGGCATCATGAGCTGCCAAGTCTTTGAAGTGTGCAACCACCGCGTAATCATAACTTCTTTCGACAGTTGCCCTGGTAGTATTTGCTGGTTTACCGGTGTAAAGCGCCAACACCACATCAATGTCTCTCAGCTTTTCAGCACTTGCGAAAAAAGCATTTAATCGTTCTTAGTTTACATCCTCTTTAAACCAAAAGTAAGCAGTATGAATAAAGGGCTTATCGAATTCGGTTTTTTCAGCAGATTCTTGATTGGTATTACCGCATGCTGTAATAGCGAGTATGGCGATTACAAAGAGGAGTTTTTTCATAGTTCAATGTAAGAAAAATGAAAATCACATTGAAGTCTGTTTTAACTAAACAATACGGTCTGACCTTCGGTGCCGACCTAGAGCCCCAGTCTGAATTTAGCGGTCGGTACCGCAGGTCAGACCGCTACAAACACAGAAACTAAACTTGAACAAGCAATGCTAAGAAAAATAATTATTCCTATTTTCAAACTCAATGCAAATCATAGCTGACAATATCTATCATATCTACAACCAAGGAAATAACCGACAAGTAATTTTTAAGGATTATGAGGACTATACTAATTTCTTAAACAAGGTCAGGAAATTCGTAACTCCGTATGGCGATAGATTAGCCTATTGCTTGATGCCAAACCATTTTCACTTTCTTATTAATACTACCGAAAAATCCTCTGAAACCATTTCTCAGGGAAACATTGAAGTCACTCGAATTAGTAATGGATTTAGATTGATTTCAAGTCACTATGCTCAAGATTTTAACAAGAAGTATAATCAGTCAGGATCGCTCTTCAGGCAAAAGACCAAATCCAAGATTATGCTTCATCATCATCAAGCTTTTATTTGTTTTCAATACATTCATCAAAATCCTTGGAAAGCAGGCTTAGTTGACAAAATGGAGAAATGGCAATTTTCTTCATTTCAGGATTATGCTGAGCTTAGAAACGGTTCACTCTGCAAAAAAGAAGTCACTTTCGATCTAATTAACCTTAGTCGAGATAATTTTCTTGAAGAGTCTTATGCAGTCGTAATTGATGAAAATTTGACAAAGGGATTGTTCAAATAACTTTCCATTGGTTTATAGTCGACATCACGTTATACTTCAAGGTCGGTACCGAGGGTCAGACCATGGTCATAAAGAAAAAACTTTAATTCAGAATACGAAAGAGTGCAATTGGCCAATGGTACTGACTTGAAGTTGATAGTAGCCTCTTTTATCTAGTTTGCCGTTCCATCCGTATTTACGATCTGACCTTCGGTACCGACCGTAAATACTTCATTTCGCTGCAGACAGTAAAGGCCTGCTATCTACTTTTTATCTGGGTATCTCATTCTGTAGTCAGTCTTCACCATGCCTTTGGAGATATTGAGCAATTTGGCACGGAGCATTTTCTTTTTTAAGCCTTTGATATAATCTGTGAAAAGGACTCCATGCAAATGATCATACTCATGTTGAATTACTCTGGCAGTCAAAGCATCAAATTCTTCTTCATGCTCGTTCCAAAGTTCATCAAAATAATGGATGGTAAGCTTTTCGGGTCTTAGTACATCGCCATGAACATCTGGAATGCTCAGACAACCTTCTTCAAATTCCCATTCGTTACCATATTCATCTAAGATTTCAGGATTGATAAAAACTCTTTTGATCCCTTTTATTTCATCTTCCTCCATTTTGGTGGAGTCGATTACAAAAATTCTTTTCGAGAGGCCAACCTGAGGGCCAGCTAAACCAACACCATTCGCATTGTACATGGTATCGAACATGCCTTCAACCAATTTGGTGAGGTCTTCAGAATCGCGATCAAAATCCGCAGCTTCTTTTCTTAAAATATTGTCACCAAAGGCAACTATGGGGTAAATCATGTTATTTGCTTTCTAAAAAGGACTGTAAAATAATGGCAGCACTTATTTTATCTACGTTTCCTTTTTCTCTTCTATCCTTCTTTTTCATTCCTCCTGCAATCATTGCTGCCATGGCCATTTTGGAGGTAAATCTTTCGTCCTGCAAATAAACAGCTTTTTCCGGAAAGTGTTTTTTCAAAAGGCGTTCAAATTGTTGTGCATCGGCAGTGGCATCAGTGGGTTGGTTGTTCAAATTCATGGGCATTCCCAATACGAAAGACTCAATGCCTTCGGCAAGGTCATAATCTTTTAAAAACTGGATTACGTCTTTGCTATGTACCGTTTCGAAAGGAGAAGCAATAATTTGAAGTGGATCTGTTACGGCCAAACCAACGCGTTTTCTGCCATAATCAATGGCTAGAATTCTGCCCATTAGTTCTGTTTAATGATTTTATAAAAGCGTAATTTTACTTGCCTTTCTAACTGCAATGCTTTTGGAAGAAGAATATTATCTTCAATTTTTGCATGGATTAATAAATCCTTTTCGAATTCAGCCAATTCATTGAAAAGCACTTTTATGTGTAAGTCGGCCTCTTCGCAAAAAGTATAGTTATTTGTAATTTTCTTTATCCCGTCCATTTCATGCTCATGCTCTTCATGATCTAAGGCAAACTCTTGGATAGAGTGCTTTTTCATGGCATAAAATAACTTGGTGCCGTGATTTTCTCCAGAAAGAAAGTCTCTCAATTGCTTGATATAAATAAAGAGTGAATCTTCTTCTTCGTGAATGTGATGGATGAAATCTTCAACAAAAAGTGGAAAAACCAATTTAAGGTCGTGAGCTAGAGATTGATATCGAAAATTCACTTCCCCCAATCCGTCAATCAACTGCGCGATGTAGGGCAATCTCTTTTTTACAAAAAAGGCATGCGAATGTTTCAGATATTCAACCACCAAATCGATGGGATAAGCCATCAATCTGATATCGCTTACTTTGTTTTTGTCTTTTACAGAATCTAAGCTCTTTATAACCGTATTAATGTTTAAGCCATAATTCGCGCAAACATCTGTTAAGGTTCTATCCTGATTATCATAGAACTTCACCCCAAAATAGTAGAGCACAGAGGCCCTAACATAATTTTCTGTTACCAGATCATTGATCGTACGTTCTTGTAAACCCTGCATTATTCTGAAGTATTCAGCTAAAATAACAATTTTGATGCTTATGCTAAGCTAATTAAAGGTAGAATTTTAAACAAAACACAAACCAAAGCATTTCGTTTCTATGATACTATCTCATTCACTCATATTTTGTTTGAATGAATTAACTAATTTTACCCAACTCAAAAAATCTGAAGGAACGTGAGCGAAACCAATAATACTAAAAATCAAATTCGATTACCCCTATTACTTTCCATTGCTGTGATTTTTGGAATTTGGATCGGCTCTACATTTGCTGAACCTAAAGCGGACGAAAAATACCAAAGTTCACTTCAGAAATTCAGGCAGCT
>JBLIKG010000156.1:0-5603 GCA_047636255.1 Roseivirga sp.
TATGCTGATGAAGTTTTGGGGCCTCAATTACCGCTAGAAGTATTGACTGAGATTAAAACTTTAGAAGCCAAAGGAGAATACACCAGTCCGAGGTATACTGAATTACTCTTCGAGTACTTTTATACTGAACACGTTTTGAGAATGCCTTTAGACGAGTGGCCAGAACCAGCAAATCGTTCTTTCGGAAAACTAAATCCTAATCTTTATATCGCCATGCAAGGCCCAAGTGAATTTGGAATTGTTGGCGATGCGAAGCTGAAGAACTGGGATGTGAGCAAAGAGCTTGTTAAAATCAAAACGCCAACCTTAACTATTGGAGGGAATTTCGACACCATGGACCCTAAATATATGGAATGGATGTCAACTCAAGTGCAAAATGGACAATACTTGAATTGCCCAAAGGGAAGTCATATGTCGATGTATGATGATCAGGAAACTTACTTTAAGGGTTTGATTAATTTCATCAAAGAGGTCGACAAGAAAAAAGAGTGATCTTTGGTATTGGGGGATTAAATCAAGCCTTTTTGGATTAATTTTGCTCTGATTCTTTCATGACTCTTCCAAAATTTATCTTCAATCTTCTTCATTAAGCGTTTATATTCAGGTAAATCTTTGATTTTGTCAGTAAGTGGATCATCTGGAAAAAGAACCACCCAGTACTGATAATTGTCTTCTTCAGAAAAGAGCTTTAAGTAATGAAGTGACTTTTCGAAATCATTGTAATGAGCATAGTAGACGGAAAGACTCAAGTCCTTGTAAATGGATTGATCTTTTGAAAAGAAATCCAGGTAGTCACTAAAGTACCGTTTCGATTCCTCAATCATACCCATCTTCTCAAACACTAAAGCAATGGTAGCATGTTGATGTCTGTAAATATCAAGTTGTGCGGCTTCTCTCTGCGCTATGAATTTTTGGAAATAGAAATAGGCACTATCATAATCGCACTTGAAGTAATAAGCCTTTGCCACGTCTTGAAGAATATCTAAACGGGTAGTATCTTTTTCCCATTCATTTAGCACAAGACGTCTGGTTTTTACGACCGCTTTTCGGTCTTAAAATGAAGACCAATGCATAATAGGTCAAAAAGTTGGTTATCTCAAGATAACCAACTTTCCAAAACCTTGTTTGTTAAAGCCTTTATCTCCTTTAGTAGAACGACCACCTAATTCTTGTCCATTTGCCTTGAGTTTGACTCTATACAGATAAGTACCATTAGCAAGCTGGTCTCCGAATTCATCACGCCCATCCCAAGCATAATCTGTAATGTTATTACCAATTCTGATTGGCCCTAGTTCATCTTGCGTAATTTCTCGAACAACTCGGCCAGCAACTGTGAAAATCTGAATCGTAACTTGATCTGGCACCTCGGTACCTGTTAAGGTAAATACAAAGCGAGTACTCGTAGAAAATGGATTAGGATAAGGATAGAAATTGGTGACTGTTGATTCGTTCACTACTTCGAAAGTGATGGTATAAGGCCCAATCCCTGATTGATTCCCAGAAGCATCGGTAGCCGCTACTTGAAGAGAGTACATTCCATCAACCAAGCCTTCTGGCTTAAATTGAACTCTGTAATTACTGTTTTCCGAAGCAGGTGTGAAGGTGACATTTGGATCAGAAAAGTTGATTCTTTCTAACTCACATAAGTCGCAAATGGTACCAATTTTCAGTTCTATACCTAAAGTGTCTGTCTTTAATAAGAAGCGATTATTATCTCTTAATTCTAATGCAATCAAAGGCGTTGGCGAGACTATATCACCATCTAGAATATTCACACCATCGAAAGTGACATCAACTGCTGGATTGGTTTCATCACGCAAAACATTGAAGAAACCATCGAGACGGATCACATTATTGTTGAAATATTGCTCGATCTCCCCACCATTATTTACAAAGACCTGCAAATCATTTAAACCTATTTTCCCTTTGGTCTCAATAGGTAAGTTGAAGTCCACAAATTGCCCCGCGGCAACGGCTGGGATTTGAACTGTGGCAGTAACTTCCTCTCTCGTATTTTGATTGTAAAGAATGTAGCGCACTTCCAATGGCCCTTGGAAAGAATATTCAGAAATATTGGTAAATCTGAATTGTGCATTAAAAGGTTCTCCTTCTTCTAACTCAATCCCAGAATTCTGATCATTTTGTAAAGACACAACTCCTTCTGGAACTCCACTAAATTCCACTGACCATTTTTTCAATTGTGGTGGGTTGGCCAAAGCCCTGTCGACCATAATTACATAAAAACGCAAGAAAGGATATTGACCAGGGTCTACTGAACTTAAATCAGCTTGATCAAAAGTGACATTATTAAACAAAACTGTTTCAATTCCATCAAAAGATACCCCCACAATATCAAAAAGCAGTTCGTCTGTTTCACCTAAAGCAATACTCTTATTGAACTGCCCCCAAGCACTCGCTGGACCTATAGTTGGTGAAATAACGCTACCACTATCAATACTGGCCACAATAGAGGCATCAAAAGTAATCCTAGCAGCTCTTGAATTATCATTTGCGCCTATAGGCGAACCTCGAACCTCTTGTGCTTGACCAGCTACTTGTCCCTTTCTACCATACATGATATAAGGTTCACCTGTTTGTAAGCTGTTCAGCGTAAACCGACTCGCGCCAACCCTTTCCATATCATTTTTGACGTCATCTCTCCAACCATCATAACTGAGCTCTCCTACATTGAAGAAAAGCACAAAATCTTCAGCATCAACGCCATCAATATATTGTCTCATCAAGCTCTGAGCTGGGTTAACATTGATATCTGAAAGTGCATTATTAGTAAATGAATTAATATAACTCGGTGCACGTCCACACTTAAGAGGATCCTCTTCATCAAATACACCAACGGTTTGTAAAACAAAGTATGGCTGTCCACTATCTTTATTAAAAGCAATTGCATTGAATGTACTCAGGCCACAAGGGTTAGCTGGAATAATTGCTTGCCCGTTGACATTCACCACAACATCCGAGGCCCGCTGTCCACTCGGGTTTTCCGATCCATATGTTTCTACCTCTATCGTGGTTGAAGTACCCGCAAATACCCAAATGTCATTTGTAATACTCTTTGCAACAGAACTTAATCTTAAATTTTCGAATTGATCAAATTCAGTTTGAGCCCATCCTCTTGTACTATTTTCAATAAAAGTAAAGGTTGAATTATCCCATGGAATGGGATCCAGCACCTGTTCATCTTGGAAAACACTTCGCCAATAATATTGAATCGTATCATTTACTGTTGAAGGTATAAGACCCATTTGCAGTGAGGCTATACCTTTTCCTGTCAGTACATTCGACTTAAACCATGGGCTATCAAATGTATTTACGGTATCGATTTGAACTACGAAATCCCTATCGTTCAGTCGTAAATCAGCAGACTGAACTACTAATTCAACTGCCGTAGCATTGATAGTTTGAAAATTAAATGGAGCGGTATTAAAAGTACCATTGGCTGGAAAAAAGAACGAAGCTTCAGCAGAATTATTAAACTCACTACCTTCTTCGACACTACCTTCTAAATCTAGAATAACTTCGAATTTATTCTCACCAAAGAAATCTAATCCTTGATTACTAATCTCATAGAATACCGTGTCTTGATATCTTATCGGCTTTACCTTTACCGGAGGTAAATTTACGATAGTGCCATCCTCCAGCGTCCTATTTACTGAAACAGTCACGGAATCTGAGCTCGTTCTGCCTCCATTATTGACGATGACGCCTAATTTGAAAAACGGAGATGATGCTGTTATTTCCCTACCGTCACTGGAACGCAAAAACACATCCTCAGATCGTACGATATAGTCTACCTTATCATGGCCGAAAATAGGCACTGCTGGGTCACCTTGAAGTAAAATTTGTTCTGCCGCAGCTATATCAGTTTCGTCAACAAGCACATTTGTACTTAGGTAATTTTTAATGGCTTCCTTCTGAAGGTTTCCAATTGATTGGGTCATCCAAAGTGTATCTGCAAGTAGTTTATAAAACTCTCGGGTGTAATCTCTTAGAGAATTAGGAATACCAACATCCGTATGCGCTATAAAATTAGTAGCTCCTTTATTTCTTGCTGAAAGCCAATCTTCACCAAAAGAGCTCCTATCAAAAATTTCTCCTCCTCTACAGCCGTTCACGATAAAGACTGTGTAACGACCTGGATTATTATAACCATTACTTGGGTTCGAAACCGTTCCAATGTCAATATCGGTAAACCGCGAAGAAGAATGTCCAAAAAAGGTGATTAAACCAACCCCTTTATTAACCTCCTCGGAAATATTGAATCGCTGCACCGCGTTGTTAGTATTTTTCGAGATATTATTGACATTGGCCCCCAAAAAATCAGAAGATATTTGATCTCCAAACCCTACAATAAACTCCTTAAACCTCACCAATTCATCAGAAGTCAATCCTCCGCTTAGATGCACTATATTTTTAGTCCAAGGGGAATCTTTAATTGTGGCTTCTTTTTCAATGACTTTGTCTAAGTAGTTGGCTACTTCCTCAGCAGAGTTTACAGAAAGCCTTCCAACCGGAATGGTTGGAATTCTAGAATTATTATCCAAACCTTGAGTATAAAGTATATCAGAGCCTGGAGCTCCCATGGTGGGCACTAAGTCTCTACGAGAAACGGCCAATGGATCTGGCAATCTCTGAATTTGATTATCCACCCTACGGCCTCTGCCTATGATGAATAAATATTCTGGCGAACTATTCCTATACACGTGTCTTACAAACCTTCTGATGGCTAGTGGTGAGTATTCGCCATAACTAAACTCATTAAATAATGTAGTTACATCTGCATATAACACATTGAAACCTCCACCGTCAATAGAACTTCGATAATCGACATATGCCTGGACAGGGTCTTCGTATCGACCAGCTACAGCCTGCCTTAGAGCTGGATGAGAAATAATTAGATAATTATTCGAGCTTACATCCTCATAATTGAAATTGACCTTCTCGATCTTTGCATTTACAAAAGCATCACGCCTTTTCATAAACACTTTTCTTATCTCATTATCAGACCTCACAACGCCACTAAGAATGTTATTATTAAGCGAAGTCATTATTTTGACAATGTTTCTCTCGTCTGTTATGTCATATAAATCTGTCTCACCGACTACATTTTCAATTTGTAGAAGACTATTCCCGGCCTTTGTCGGCATATAGAAGTTAATCCTATCTCTGGCTTGTGCATCCGTCTCTTGAGGAAAATTAATCCTCATAAATCCAACAGCCACGCGGTCATCTGGAATTTCGGGAAAACCCATGGCTTCCACCCGAACGATGAGTCTGCCAGTACTAGAAACGTCTGACCATTCTACTTGGGTTGACCTACTTCCGAAATTGCTGTAATTCAAATATATATCTGCGATGACAGTTCTAAGGTTGTCCGTATCTGGCCCTACTTGAACTCTCGTATTATGAAGCCGATTATTGAAACCTACAATCTGAACGGTGAGCCTTGGAGTTCCTGCACTCTGAACACCTAATGTCACATTGTTAAAGACAAAATCTCTGTAAGTCTTACCACTACGGAGTGTAAATTCATTCCGCATGATGGTATCACTTATGAACATTTGACCTCGATCAAAGCGAGATGA
>JBLIKG010000157.1:0-5570 GCA_047636255.1 Roseivirga sp.
TATTGCAGTTTTGGGTAGAATCAAAGGCTTTACTGAATACAGAAATTTAAAACGTTTTGATGACCTGGAATCATGGAGTCATTTGTTGGTCATTAGAATTGATGCACCATTCGTATTTGTGAATATCCAGACCATCAAGGACAGAATCCTAAATGAAGCGTTGCAGCGCGAAGGCAAATTGAAAAGAGTGATTATCGATGCGGGGCCTGTTTCTTATATCGATGCTACTGCAATTGATGGTATAAGAGAACTAATTGAAACCTTGCGAACTAAGGGGATTGAATTGCTGTTCACCGAAGTGATTGGACCAGTAAGGGATGTTTTTTACAGAAACAATTTATTCAGTGAAAAGGCCTCGGATACATTTTTTCTTACAACAGACGAAGCTGTGAACTACTGCTTGTCAGTAGAAAACAAGAACGATCATGTTAGTTTTGCGGTCCAAGCAAGTAAGCTTATGTAACAAGAGTTACTTTCTAATTAAGTTGTTTTCAACAAATTTGTGTTGAAATTAAGTTTTTTAAAAAAGAATAAGAGATGAAGATAGATCAAATTTATACTGGCTGTTTGGCTCAGGGAGCTTACTTTATTGAAAGCAAAGGTGAAGTGGCGATCATTGATCCGCTGAGAGAAACTCAGAACTATATTGATAGAGCTGATAAAATAGGCGCAAAAATCAAGTACATATTCGAAACTCATTTTCATGCTGATTTTGTTTCAGGTCATCTAGATTTAGCGAATAAAACTGGGGCTACGATTATTTACGGCCCAGGCGCTAAAACTAACTTCGATATTCATGAAGCTACTGACGGTGAGATTTTTAAAATAGGAGATATTAAAATCAAGGTGCTTCATACACCAGGTCATACTCCAGAAAGCTCAACATATTTATTGATAGATGAGAAAGAAAAAGATCACGCGATTTTCAGCGGAGATACTTTGTTTATTGGTGATGTAGGCCGACCTGATTTAGCCGTAAAATCCGACTTAACCAAAGAGGATTTGGCGAGCATGCTTTTCGATAGTCTTCGCAACAAGATCATGACTTTGGCAGATGATGTCATTGTTTATCCAGCGCACGGTGCAGGTTCTGCCTGCGGCAAAAACATGAGCAAGGAAACTACCGATTTGCTGGGAAATCAGAAAAAGGTGAACTATGCGCTGAGAGCTGATATGACGCGCGAAGAGTTTATCAAGGAAGTGACAACAGGTATTTTGCCTCCTCCTCAGTATTTCTCCAAAAACGTAATGTTGAATAAAACAGGCGTTTCGGCCCTAGATGAAATTTTAGAAAAAGGAAGTGTGCCTTTAGATGTGGATACTTTTGAAGCCATGGCCAATCATGAAGGTGCATTGATCTTAGATACACGTCATCAAAAAGAATTTAAAAACGGATTTATCCCGAATTCAATTTTTATTGGCATCGATGGAAGCTTTGCTCCTTGGGTAGGTGCTTTGATTACCGATTTAAATCAGCCCATCATCTTTTTAGCCGATGCTGGTAGAGAAGAAGAAGTAGTGACTAGGCTTTCAAGAGTAGGTTACGACAGTACGTTAGGTTATTTAGAAGGAGGAATTGATGCTTGGATAGCCGCAGGGAAAGAAGTTGATACTATTGTGTCGATTCCTGCTACTCAATTGGCGCAAGAATTTAAATCGGGAGAACTAAAAATTATTGATGCACGAAATCCTTCTGAGTTTTCAGCGGAACATATTGATGGCGCACAA
The DNA here is from genome assembly GCA_047636255.1 of Roseivirga sp. Taxonomy (GTDB): domain Bacteria; phylum Bacteroidota; class Bacteroidia; order Cytophagales; family Cyclobacteriaceae; genus Roseivirga. The sequence goes on from JBLIKG010000157.1 coordinate 1,729, forward strand.
AATGTTGCCTTAGATTACATCAATGACAATATGGACCAAATCAATAAGGACAATACTTACCACGTGCATTGCGCTGGAGGGTACCGTTCAATGATTTTCTCATCCATCCTAAAGTCACGTGGATTCGAAAATGTAATTGATATTGATGGTGGATTTAAAGCGATAAGCGAAACAGATTTACCAATCACAGCTTATGTTTGCCCAACTACTTTAAAGTAATAGTTGCTAACATTTATCGACTGCTTCAGTTTAGTGTAATTACTAAACTGAAGCAGTCGTTTTTTATGCGAGATTAATTTTATGAGCGATATTATAGACCTTTTAAGCAAGCCCTGGCCATGGTGGATTGCAGGGCCAGTGATTTCCTTACTCATGTTTTCCCTGATTTATTTTGGGAATAGCTTTGGATTTTCAGCCAATTTTAAAAATATCTGCTCCATTTTGGGCGCAGGCAAATCTTGCGATTATTTCGATTTTGATTGGAAAAAACAAATTTGGAATCTTGTGTTTGCTGCAGGGGCAATCCTTGGAGGCTTCATTGCGAGCCAGTACCTCACTTCCGACATGGCCATTCAGCTTTCTGAAGCCACAGTAACTGAACTTCAAGACTTCGGTATTGCAAACCCAGGTGCTGATATCGTACCCATGAGCATCTTTAACTTTGAATCTTTAATGACATTAAAAGGCTTTGTGTTCATAGTTTTGGGTGGTTTTTTCGTGGGTTTCGGTACTCGATATGCAGGTGGTTGCACAAGTGGTCATGCCATATCTGGCCTTAGTGATTTGCAGCCTGCCTCGCTCATTGCCGTGATTGGCTTCTTTATTGGCGGTTTATCAATCACCTATTTTGTGCTTCCTTATCTTCTTCCTCTCTAAAGTTAAATCGATGAAATACTTTAAATATTTGATCCTCGGAACGATTTTCGGAATCACTTTGACCAAAGCTGAATTGGTTTCTTGGTATAGGATTTATGAAATGTTCAGGTTTCAGTCCTTCCATATGTACGGAGTAATCGGTTCTGCCGTGGTGATGGGAATCATCATTACTCAAATTATCAAGCGTACCAAAATGAAAACGCTCAATGGTGAGCCCATTGTAATCCAACCTAAAAAACTATCGATCTGGAGGTACCTACTTGGCGGAATTATCTTTGGGTTCGGGTGGGCTTTAACAGGCGCATGCCCCGGACCAATGTTTATTTTGGCTGGGAATGGTGTTCTCGTTATTTTTGTCGCTATTGCGTCAGGACTTTTCGGCACCTATTTATATGGCCGAATAAGACATAAATTACCACATTAACCTCATTGATTTGAAAGCTCGGATTCCATTATTTTTTCTAACGCTGCTTTTTTCCTTATCTCTGATTTCCCAAGAAAAGGAGCCGAGACTTTATTCCACAAACTTGTTGACTACCCGCTATATGCAGACAACTAATCAAGGGGATTTGGAAGATTTTTCAATATTGGTAACATGGGTTAAACCAACTTTCCATTACCGTTTCACGGATTGGCTTTCTATTCATGGAAGTACTGTGGTTTTATTGAATTACGGAACCAATAGCATCAAAAAGCGAGATTTAGCCACGGGCTCTGGCCCAATCTATGAAGGAAATTTATGGAATCAACGGTTAATGGACGGCTCAATCGCTTCAAGTTTGCCCGAATTACATTTAGATTTTACGTTCGGCTCTCATTTTTTCAGGATAGGTAGGTTTTTAGAAAACACCCCCGCTATCAATGCTGAACCTTGGCCTTTCCCAAATGCCATAGAAGGGATTTGGTATAAGTATGAGAGAGCGTCTGGTCTTAAATTACAGTTGAGTTTGATTGATAGAATCGCTCCTCGTTTCGGGGAAGATTTTTTCGATGTTGGTAATAGCATTGGAACAGGGGGTGTAGGGGTAGGTTTGGATGGATTGCCTAGTAAGTACCGTAATAATGTTAATTCGAATTACATGTCGATATTGAATTTAGCATTGCCAATTCGACAGGGAATATCTTTAGAGTTTTGGAATTATCAGGTGGAGGCGGTGAGTAATACGCTTTTTATAGAATCTAAATTCAATCTCGATAAGGAAAAAGGACTAAAACTGGCTGTTCAATATATTCGGCAGGACCAATTAGGTAATGGGGGCAATGATAATCCGGCTTTAAGGTATTTTACTGATGCAAAAGCCAACTCGGTAGGTTTTTCCCTTTTGAAAATTATGAAACAGAATGAGTTCTCTTTGAACTTCACACGCATAGGAGACCAAGGCAGATTACTGTTACCAAGAGATTGGGGAGTAGAACCCTTCTATACTTTTCAACGCAGGCACAGGGTAGAAGGCATGAGAGACTTGACCGCCCTTATGTTTAAATGGCAAACCAATATTGAAAAAGAGAAACAAGACTTCAAAATTTTCTCAAGTATTGCAAAAACATGGGCAAGACCGCCTTCAGAGCCTGAAAACAATAAGTACCAGTTGCCTTCCAACCTCAACTGGGATGTTTCAATAAAGTACATTCCCAAGCAAAAGCTCAAAGGGATTTCCGCTGAGTTATTTATGGCCTACCGTTTCTTAACCGATATGGAGAGCGATTTACCGATTTATACGATCAACCGCGCTAATTTTTTTCACTCTGATTTGATAGTCAGTTATGTTTTTTAGCATCTTGTGTGCATGAATCCTCAAAAAGGAATAAGTGCCATTTTAGATCTCTTAAAACTGCTGGTGGCAGTGATAGGTTTATTGTTGGTATTCCTTATTGTGGTGAGATTAAATCCCGATTTGCTTAGTACCAAGAACAAAACCTCAGGCCCATGGAAACCCAAATCGGTACTCACTGATTTAGAAGGTGAACAAAAAGCTTCACTGATCAATTTCGGGTTTGAATTGATTACTAAAACGCCTCAGCTCATCGGCCCAATGAGCACCAATCCGAACAAACAATTCTCAGGCAACAACCTTACTTGTCAGAACTGCCATTTAGAAGCAGGTACAAAACCTGGTTCAGGATCATTTGTAGGTGTGTTCAACCGCTTTCCGCAATTCAGTGGAAGGGAGAATAGAAATGGTACACTAGAGCAAAGGGTGAACGGCTGTATGCAGCGCAGCATGAATGGTGAGCCTTTACTCGAAAACAGCCTAGAGATGAAAGCCATCATTGCTTATATGAAATGGCTGAGCGAAGATGTACCGGCAGAGGAAGAAGCCAAATACAAAGGCTATGTAAAAGTAAAATTACCCGAAGTAGCTGCTGATCCATTGATTGGGAAACTTACTTTTGAAAAGCACTGCGTGGTTTGCCATGGCGATAATGGCCAAGGGCAAAGACCAAGCGAAAATGCTTTGTATGTTTATCCACCGCTATGGGGAAAAGACACTTATAACAATGGAGCAGGGATGCACCGTGTGATTACCGCTGCTGAGTTTATCAAAGGCAATATGCCTCACCTCCAAGCCACCTGGGACAATCCAATTCTTACAGATGAAGAAGCCTATAATGTAGCGGCTTATATCAATAGCTTTGATCGCCCACTGAAATCAAATCCAGAAGATGATTTTCCTGAGAAGCAGTTGAAGCCAGTTTCTACGCCCTACGGCCCATGGACAGATGACTTTACAGCTGAACAGCATAAATACGGCCCTTTTCAGCCGATCATGAAGTTCTACGATGAGAAGTACGGGATTAAGAAGTCTAAGTAAGGCTGATTTCTACTTTTGAGATAACCCCAATATGACCGTCATTCTGAGTTTTAAAAGCTTTTGGGCTTTTAAGGCGAAAGAATCTGTCAGTACCCACATCACTGCTGTTGTAACTGGTGCTCACTTTGAGTGAGTACCTTTCTTTCGATGTAC
>JBLIKG010000158.1:0-5555 GCA_047636255.1 Roseivirga sp.
GTCATACTTTGGGGAGCATTATTCTATTGGGCAACCATGAAATTAGTAGTGGGGCGCGACCTGTAAGCATTACTAAAAAAAAGATTGTTATCTCAAGAGTTGATTTTAAATCAACTCTTGAGATTTTTTGTTTCCTTTTTGCTTGAAGATTTATGCTGTTAAGTACAAATCCTGAGAAACACCGTGCATTGGTATAAATTCCATGTACCTTTGCTGCGCATTCCGAAATGACTCGTAATTATTTAGCCAGTTATTTCTTCTGCTAATAATTATTTAAAGATAAAACGATCAGGTGCCCATGCTCCAAACTTAATTGAGCGCAGTTCCACCTATTTCCACAAACAATTTATATGTCATTTCAGTCATTAGGACTTTCTACATCGCTATTACATGCGGTGAACAAAAAAGGGTATACAATACCTTCTCCAATTCAAGAAAAAGCCATTCCTCCAATTTTAGCAAGAAAGGATGTGTTAGCATCTGCTCAAACAGGAACAGGTAAAACAGCAGGGTTTACTTTGCCATTGTTACACATTCTAAGCGAGGGAACTCAAATTAAGAGAAGACCAATCAGAGCTTTAGTACTTACTCCAACTCGTGAGTTGGCAGCACAGGTTCATGAAAATGTTAAAGAATACAGCGAATTTACCAATATACAGTCTACTGTAATTTTTGGTGGTGTAAACCAAAGTCCGCAAGTAAGGGCCATTAGGAATGGAGTTGATGTACTGGTAGCAACACCAGGAAGGTTACTCGATTTATACAATCAGAAGATGTTGCGATTAGACGAGGTTGAAATCCTTGTTTTGGACGAAGCGGATCGAATGCTCGATATGGGTTTCCTTCGCGACATTAAAAAAATCATTAGTTATATGCCTTCTAAAAGGCAGAATCTACTTTTCTCAGCAACTTTTTCTGATGATATCAGAAAATTAGCGAATGAGTTTTTAACCAATCCAGTAGTAGTAGAAGCAACACCTAAAAATACGGTGGCTGCAATGGTTGAGCATAAAGCTTATTATGTTGATAAGGTTAAGAAGCAATCATTCATTACTAAGTTGATTTCAGAAGGTGATTGGTCGCAAGTGCTTGTGTTCACAAGAACTAAGCATGCGGCAAACAAGCTTACCGAAAAATTGAATAAAAGCGGAATTACTTCCTTGGCCATTCATGGCAATAAAAGCCAGGGCGCTAGAACTTCGGCCTTGGCTGGATTCAAAAATGGTACCACTCGCGTTTTGGTAGCTACTGACATTGCAGCGAGGGGATTAGATATTCCATTGCTACCACATGTAGTGAACTATGAGTTGCCGAATGTGCCAGAAGACTATGTGCATAGAATTGGCCGTACAGGTAGGGCTGGGGCAAGCGGAGAAGCTATCTCGCTTGTGAGTCACGATGAAGTAACTTACCTAAGAGATATTGAGAAGCTGATGAAGCAAAAAATTGACAGCGAGGATGTCTTAGGTTTTGATCATACTATCAAAATGGAACCTGCTGCTCAAAAGAAGCAACAGAACCAAAGAAGGCCAGATACTAGAAAGGCAGCTCCAAAAACCGGTAAACCGAGTTTTGGTGGAGGCGGTAATCGTAGAAGAAATTCTAGATAGTACAAGGTCAAAATCTTATTAAAAAGAAAGCCAACAATTTTTGTTGGCTTTCTTTTTTTGTCTCTGATCTAAAGTATTATTACTCGGTTTCTGCTTTTAATCGATCCTTAAAAAGGCTTCTTAACTTCTGCACTTTTGGGTCGATTACTGCACGACAATAAGGTTGCTGACCATTTTGATTATAGTAATTTTGATGATAATCTTCCGCAGGATAATAGGCAGCTAAAGAGCTTACCTCTGTCACGATTGAATCATCAAAATAGGTTTTCATTTCCTCTTTCACTTCTTCAGCTACTTTTTGCTCGTTTTCATCTCTGAAGAAAATCACCGAACGATATTGCGTTCCTGCATCGTAACCTTGTCTATTCAAAGTAGTAGGGTCGTGAGTTGAGAAGAAGATCCTTAAGAGATCCGCATAAGGTAATATTTCAGGGTTATAAGTAATCTTGATTACTTCGGCATGTCCAGTTTTACCCGTGCAAATCTCTTTATAGGTTGGGTTTTTAATTGCCCCACCAGAATAACCAGACTCGACTTTAGTTATGCCTTTTATGCGTTGAAATACAGCTTCTGTGCACCAAAAACATCCACCACCCAAAATGGCTGTGGCTTCGGTTTTATCTTCTTCAATTAATTTCATCGAAGCTGAATTGATACAATAGCGTAAGCCACTAGGTTCTGGGCCATCGGGAAATACATGGCCTTGGTGCGCATCACAGGTATTGCACATTACTTCTACCCTAACCATGCCATAGGCGGTATCCTTTTCGTATTTGATGGCATTTTCGGCAACAGGTTGATTAAAACTTGGCCAGCCTGTGCCGGATTCGAACTTTACTCGAGAATCGAAAAGGGGGGTGCCACAGCAAACGCAGCCATAAAGTCCTGGCTCAAGTCTTTCGCAGAATTCACCTGTTCCAGCCCGTTCGGTACCTTTTAATCTTGCAATTTGAAATTGTTCGGGAGTCAAAATGGCTTTCCATTCTTCCTCCGTTTTTTCTACCCTTTTATCTGGGGCAGGGGTGCCATTGTTGGCAAATTTGATTACATCAATCCAAGTAAGCATATTTTCCTTTCTGTTTCGGGTAGAGAACAATGAGCTATCTTTAAAAGTTTACTATCCTTTCAAAAGATCACGTCAATCTTATAAATCAGCAAATTAGCCGATATTCAAAGATCAGTTCCTGCTCAACAATAACCTAATTCTAGCTGTTGAGAAGTTAAACTTGAAGGGTGCTTTAATAGATTCTGAGGAATCTTTTTCTAATTCTTTGAGGATAATGTGCTTATTTGATTGTACCCAAGACTTGAACCAATCTCTATTTTTGTCGTCATGAGTTGATAAATAATTGAGAAAGATTTCTAAAGCGAACTTGTCAGAAGTAATCCCAGCCCCATTTTTTACAGCATCTAAGGCATTGCAAGCTTGCTCGTATTGATTCTCTACCGGAACCATCATAACTGGCTTACCAAGGTACATCGCCTCGCATATCGACTCAAAACCAGCAGTAGACACATATCCTAGGCAGTTCTCCATATAACTTAGGAACTTTTGGTCATTGATATGATGGAAAGTAAGGTTCTTCCACGGTGACCATTCATCTTTTTGGTCCTTATTGTCCCAAAAGCAATGCAATTTGATTTTTCTATTGTGCTCATGCCATTGCATTAAGTCATAGGCATAACCGGAGTTCACAACATAGGCTAAAATGTAATCACCTTTTTTAGGTGATAGATCATACACTTCTTTTCTCAAAAGGGGTGGAGTGATGCTAATTGCATCAGAAGGATTTGTATAGTTTCTGAAAGAGAGAGCGATTTTCTTCTGCGCTCCAATAGAAGTCAAGGTATTTGTTGCTTTGAAACATGCTTTTTGAAAAGGAAAGCCTTCGGCAAAGGGAAACTCCTTGTGTTCAGCCAAGTATTGATGCGCAATGCAAATTCTTCGGGCTTTCGGACGGAAGAAGTTAAAATAGAAGCCTCCAAGAATATCATAAAAGTTAATGATTACATCAGGCTTGTGCTCTTTAACTAATTTATTGATTGATCTAAGCTCGACAAAAAACTTAGGGAGAGATAGAAAATTGAAGGTGAAGGTTTTGAATAAGTTGATGGATTTCTTCTCTTTATCATAAAAAAAGTTTGGGCTGCTTACAGTATGAATAGGCGCTTGAGTTTTGTTTTTGAAATAGCTCGGTACTGCTCTTCTATTGCTAGTGCCAATAATGATTTGAGCAACCTCATGACCAGCTTCGATCAGAATTTGTTCCATTGCCAAGGCCTGTGTCATATGACCTCGGCCTTCTCCTTGTACTATAAATATTGCTTTCATTTAACCTACCTCAGTTTTAGGAATGAGCAGACTTGGTTCGAAATATTTATTCAGGTCAATACTTTTCTTTTTTGCTTTGGCTTCACTGGCTGTGGATTTTTGTGTTTCAGAATAATAGACTAAGCTCCATTCGCCATTGAAATCTTCAACTAAGGCGGTAAGAGATTCAACCCAATCACCAGAATTTAAATAGGTGATGCCATCAATTTCTTTTATGGCTGGTTGATGAATATGACCACAAATTATTCCATCACAGCCTTTGTATTTGGCCATTGTAGCAAGTTGCTGTTCATAATCATCAATATATTTAACAGCTTGTTTCACTTTGCCCTTGACGGCTTGTGAAAGAGAAAAATAAGGGAGGCCTTTTTTGAGTCTGCGATAGTTGTATTGTCGATTTAACCAGAGTAAAAAAGTATATCCAATATCACCCAATTGTGCGATCCATTTGAATTGGCGTGTAATGGAGTCAAAAATATCGCCATGAACGACATAGAATTTCTTACCGCCCGATTCGTAAATCATATCACGCTGAATGGTAAGGTTCCCCATAGTGAAGGGGAGAATTTGATCTAAAAAATCATCGTGATTGCCCCGAAGGTAGGTCACCTTGGTGCCGTCATTTTCAATCTTTTTAAGGAGAGCTGAAAAGAAGCGGGTATGCTTTCTTTTCCATTCACCTGATTTTTTGAGCTGCCATCCGTCTATGATGTCACCATTTAAAATTAGGTTTTCGCAGTGATATTGCTTGAGGAATCTGACAAGTTCTTTAGACTTTGATCCTTTGGTACCTAAGTGAACGTCAGAAATAATAATGGTTTTACAGTTATTCTTCACGGTGCAAGGGTGTATGATTCAAGTTACATTTTGAATTTGACCCTTGCGTCAACGATCTTTTATCGAATTGATACTATTACGGTGTGATGAGGTGGTTTTAGTAATATTGGAATAACCTTAAAGAGGAGTTGTCAATTTTGAGTGACTTTCTTCTGAATGTATTCAACAGCCTGAGCTATTGTCTGTAATTGCTCAGCATCATTATCCGGGATTCTGATCTCAAAAGTTTGTTCGAATTCCATTACGATTTCTGCGTAATCGAGCGAATCAATACCAAGGTCTTTAATGAAGTTTGCATCTAGAGTTGCTTCTGTGGATGCGATGCCTATTTTGTCTACTAAAATTTGTGTGACTTTTTGTTGTATTTCACTCATTGGGTTGGTAGCTGTTCAGAATAATGTCGGAAGATAGTTCATTTAGGTAAAAATCTAAAACCTCAATGTAAATTCGGTGCCTTCATTCATTACCGACTTAACGCTAATTCCACCACCGTGTTTTCGCATAATTTGTTTTGAAAGACTTAGGCCAATACCAGAGCCTTGTTTTTTTGTAGTAAAGAATGGAATGAAAACTTTAGCAAGTGCTTCTTCATCAATGCCACATCCGTTATCTCTAATCACGATGGTCGGCCTATTATATTCATTCACAAATGACCTGATCATTATGTGGCGCTCATCAGTATTTTCTTGCAAGGCATGAATAGCATTTTGAAGGATATTGATAAGTACCTGATCTATAAGCTCTTTGTCAACTATAAATTTTAGGTCTATGGGCTC
>JBLIKG010000159.1:0-5553 GCA_047636255.1 Roseivirga sp.
AACCTCCATTAAATGGCCTTCTTGATAATAATTCTGCCAATTGAAAGTAATTCATTGAAGCAGAAGAAGCTGTACCATCAGCGGCTACATGTTTCAATGCAAGCTCGCCAGTTTCTGAGCCATCATTGTTATTTCTATTGACTGTAATTATGGCCATATCATCATTGTAAGTATTGCCGTTGCCATCGGCATCGGCTTTGGCTATAGAGCCTCTCAAGGCCAAAAAGGGCAAGTCTGCATTTCCCTCCCAATGTTTACCAGAGTAAAATAGATTAGATGAATTAGGACCATCCATATAAATTTGTCCTCCATTGGCTGCGGAACCTTCAACATTGAATATACTTCTGGAATTTGGGTCAAGGATTCTTATACTAGGTAAAGTACTACCTGGTGTTATTCCTGTTTGAATTCGAGCAATGACAGACTGATCATCATTCCTAAGGATCATATTGGAAAATGCTTGTCTATCTGCTACTAATTGATACACAGGACTAGTTAAGCCAGTTTCTGGATAACCAGCACTCATGAGTAGTGTGGCTGCACCTCGAGCAAGTGCTACAGCTCTAAACATTGGTCTTGCTAATGAATCGTTCAAATAAATCAACCCAGCCTTTTCACCGTTTGAATCAATCAACACAGTTGTACTATCGACCGAACTTTTCAAATGCAGAGCTCCTGCATTTTGTGCGTTGATAAATAATTCTGCCTTGTTCTTATCTTCACCATTGTTTAAAAGTAAACGGCCTCCATTTCTGATTTTCACCGGTGAATTTTCAAAAACCGCGGAAAAATTGTTCTCCCCGTCTCCTGTTGTCCTGCCTAAAACACCAATATTTTCTTGGGCGCCATATGCAAATCCATTCACTCCAATGTTTATTTCACCCTCTCCAAAGCCTTCACCTATAACGCCTGAATTACGAACGGATCCGCCACCGTTACCTCTAACACCAATACTTTCACCTATATAAAGGGTATTTCCTTCGAAAGTATTAAAATAACCACCATAACGTATCCCGTTTTCACCAGCCTCCATAAAGTTCAGTCCTCTTGTTGCCGCTGAAAAAGTGGCGCCTGTACCATGTACTTCACCCCTCACACCAAATGCTGGACCACCATTCTGGCTATTACCACGACCCAAAATACCCGTTGCCCAAGCCTGCTGAGTATTAACATATGCATCGCCTCTTACCGCTGTATTAAATGCTTTGTTCTCAGAACCACCAAAAGCAATTCCTGATACACCAGTATTCGAAGTAGTATCGGTATGAGCAAACCCTCTAAGGCCAGCTGCATATGCCGAATTATTCCCTTTGCCATAAATTTCACCAGTTAAAGCTACCGTATCGGTAACCCCTTTGGTTTCTAACTGAAAAATTGCTGTACCGTACTCCTCGTTATCGTTTTTTAATGCAAAAGGGGCATAAATCACACTACTTCCAAGCACCGTATTTCCAATAGAAACCTGAATTATTCTCTCTTCAGCTTCAAAGAATAAATTATAAGGTAATGGAGTTACCGCACCAAGTACAACAGAATATAACCCATTGAGTACGCTGGTTTTTTGAGTTTCAGTCCATGATTGATCGCTACCTAAGTCAATTTTAAAAATGAATTGACGCTCACCAGTAACAGGCTCTCCATTCTCGTAAAGGTTTCCCTGAAAACCGATCTTTTTCCCTGGATCAGCGGGGTCTTGTTGAATAGCCTTTGAACTAGAAATCCCCAGTGTCAAGAAAAATAGTAATGTTAAGAGTAATGCTCTTTTCATAAGTTAGTGTTTAAATTTAAATGTTGATTTTACCTGCACCAGCCTAGGCATGAACATATGTCAAGTGAAGGATTACTTACAAAGCTGAGAGGATAAACAGGTACATGCCCGTCAATGACGTTTTAAAATCCGTCAAATACAGTCACTACGAAGCTAAAACACAGATTTCGATTAATTAAGCCATAATCAAGTGCTCCCGAGAGCCTTGATTTTGAAGCACACTAACGTCAATTTTTATAATCGAAAAGGATTTTTTTACTCAGGTTAGCATACGAAAATCAAATTTTGGAATAGACATTCCATGTTTAAAGTCGAACCCAAGTTAAAAAGTTAGTTTAAATCATTAGAGAGGAAAAGTGCTAATTCAAATAATCTGAGGGAGTTTTGCCAAATCTGGTTTTAAAGTTTCGGGAGAAGCTTCTGACATCACTGAAACCTGTTATCGTAGAGACTTTATTTACGGAATTAAACTCCCTGCTTTCTAAGAGCCTTAAGGCTTCTTTTAAACGAATCTCACTTAAGAGTTTCTGTGGGGTAAGACCTGTCAAACGTTTTAAAGTTCTTAACAAGGTAGAATCACTCATAGCAAACTCAAAAGCAAGACTCGAAACACTTAAGGAAGTATCTGCCATGTTTTGTTGAATATGTTCTTCAATTCTTTCGAGCAGTTTTTGGTCCTCTTTGCTCATAAGTTTTTCAGACTCTACTGTTTCTTCAGACCCTTCCAATAAATAGCTTTCTCTATTCTTATAATTTACCAGAAGGTTATTTATTCTAGCGATTAATTCTTCTTCGACAAAAGGCTTTAATAAATAATCATCTACACCAGTTCTTAAAGCCGTTAATTTAGTTTTGAATTCTGCTCGAGCAGTAAGCATTATAAACGGAAGAGTTTGCAGTATTTTATTTTCCTTTATCTTTTTCAACAAGGTAAGCCCATCCATTTCGGGCATCATTTGGTCTGATATAATCATATCGAAACCTAATTTGCATGCATCAATTCCAATGCCTTTATCTGCCATATCAGCAACTAATATATCCCAGGCTAACTTACCATTATGCGCAACTTGAACCCGATAGTCTCTATTTAAAAGGTCGGTTAAAAGTTGTCTCATCTCTGAATTATCCTCTACAATAAGTAGCCTAGGTTTATCATGAATTTGATCGCTATCGATGAAAGTCTCAGATACAGGTTCGTCTTCTAAAAGCTCAATGGTCTGATCTACTATTACTAATTCTCCCAGATGAACAACTTTGGGAAACTCAAAGAAAAATGAACTCCCTTGGTTTGGTTGACTTTCAACCCAAACCCTACCCTCTAAGAGTTTTGCAATTTCATAAGACAAGGCCAAACCGATTCCAGTTCCTCCAAAAGCCTCCATCGTATCCGTTAGTGAGTTCGTTCGTTGGTCGGCTTGGTAGAAGCGATCAAAAACTTTTTCTAGTTCACTCTGGCTGATTCCAATACCTGTATCATGAACTTGGATCTGAATTTCAGTATTAAGTTCTTTTACAACAACTTTGACCAACCCTCCGCTGGAGGAGAATTTAAAGGCATTTGCCATGTAATTCTGAATGACTGATCTGACTTTATTTCTATCGATTTCAACATTCAGATTTTTATCACCCTGAAATTCATAAGTCAGATTGATGCCATTACCCTCTGAAAAAGAATAAAATGGAGCCACAGACTCTTTGAAAAAATCGTACAAGTTGACTGCCTCAATATCAATGGTTAGCTTCCCCTGCTCTAATTTGGAGAGATCTAGAATTTCGTTTACCAACATCAATAGTTGTTCACTGCTTTTTTTGATAAAGCCTAGTGAACGCTTTTCGTCATCAGACCTTTCCTCATTTTGCCTCAAGAGGTTAGCTAAAGGAGCCATTATGAGTGTGAGCGGTGTGCGCAATTCATGACTTATATTAGCAAAAAACCTTGACTTCATTCTGTCTAAAGATTGCAGCTCCTCCTTTTGAAATTCAATTGTCTCGGTCCGCTCACGAACTAAGGTTTCCAGCTCAAAACGACTTTCCTTTTCTTTTTTTGCCCTATACCAGAAAATATATTTAATAAGGGTGATCAACAAGAGTGCTGAAAGGGCCACAAACCAAAGCTGGAGATAGACCGGTCTTTGAACTGTTATAGACAGCACTAATTCTTTGTTAGACCAATTCCCTAATGCGGTTTGGGCTTTTATAGTTAAGTTATGGTTACCGTATGGCAGCCTACCCAACCTAATGTTATTTTCCTTTTGATAATTCCAATCCTTGTCTAAACCCTCAATTTTATAGGCATAGGTGACCTTATCTACTTTTTCGTATGACAAGAGTGAAAAAGAAAGATTATTGAGAAAATCACCAGGCTTGAGTGTTACTGCACTGTTGGAAATTACATCAGAAGTTAAATCTATTAGCTCATCTTGGTTCTTGCTAAAAACTTGCATTCCTGTGATAGCAAGTGGATAATCGAAACCCGTAGAATCTCCAGAAAAATCAATTGGATTAAACCTCGTTACACCATTTAAGCTTCCAAAATATATATTTCCATCTCCATCTTGATGATGGGACAAGCGATTGAATTCCATGAAGCTCAGACCGTCTTTCAAGCTATAGGAGTGCACCACTTCACTTTCATAATCCAATGAGGAAATACCATAATCAGTCAACATCCAAAGAAGCCCATCGCTGTCTTTATAAACTGCATAAATTATATTACTCGATAGACCATCCAAACGCGTAAAACGTTTGATCAGACCCTTTTCTGGGCTCCATAAAATTAGACCGTCCTGATTAGTGGCCAGCCAGAAAGTACCATCATTGTTCGGCAACATGTGGTATACTTCTTTCACTGGAAGTTTATACGTACCTTCTCCATCTATCCAGTAATGTGCTACAATCTCCCCTGTTTTGATATTCAGTGTATGTAGGCCATCGCTCCCAACAAGCCATGCAATGTCCGTTTCATCTTCAATCATATGATAAATGAAGATCATTTCGTCTTGTTCATGCAACTTGGTAGTTTCAACAAGTTTCTCATCTTGTAGGTAATACAGCTTTCGGTAGAGGGGGCCTTGAAACCATACTTTTTCGTACTTGTCTTCATGAATGAGCCAGGCAAAGCTTGCAAAAGAAGGTAATGGTTGGCTTTTGTTTACGATCCAATCATTAGGATTGATCCATTCAAGGCCAAAATTACTCAGGCTAAGTAACTCACCTTTATTGTTGACATCAATACCATACTTTAAGGAACTTTTTGATGTCATCAGCTTTTCGGAACCCGTTTTTAAATCCACTCTCCAAAGCTCACCAGGCTGCTCACGAACAGCCCATAGGTACCTTTTCCCTCCATTGATTGTAGCCGTAATCCCCAGTATGGATTTAGCTGAGCTTTGAGATGAAGCGGACTTTAAGTAACTCTGAAATTTAGGTTGCTTGAATTGAAAGCGAAAAATACCAAGCTCAGTAATTACCCAAACCGCCCCCTGATTATCTTCGAAAATCCGGAAGGTCTTTTCCAATTGTGGGTATTTATTCGATAAATTCAATACTGTTCCATCTACATCTTCGGGGATAATTAGAAATCCAGAATTGACTGTAATTGTCCAATAGTTACTCCCGATTTTAGTCAGTATTTTCTGATAAAAGCTATTGGTTACCTTATTTTTTGAAAAACGTTCTTTTGCGATTTCATCTTTTCTGATTGCCCCTTCAGCATCAATGATATAATACTCTTGCTCAGCATCATCCTCCAAATCTTTCAAGTAGAAAACTAGCACCTTAATACC
>JBLIKG010000160.1:0-5546 GCA_047636255.1 Roseivirga sp.
TCATAATAGCAGTATATAGTTTTTAGTTAAGTATTTGACTAACAGCAAAAAGTCAGATCGAAAAAATGATGGCAGGCTGAGGTTACGTTGTCAGACAAAGATAACGAAATTAGAAAGAAAAGATCAGATTTAAAAAGCCTTCATAAGGCCAATTCCATAATGGAATCAGGGTTTATATAAAATTCCCTAACCAACGACTCTTTAAAATTGATCGGTGTCCTTATTTCAATTTGTTTTCCACCAACAGATAGTTCAAGAATAGAAGCCGATCCTACGAAGTAACTTTTAATGATTTTTGCTTTAAGTTTAAGCCCATTTTTTATAGGATTAATATAAAAATCATCTGAGCGAATGCCAAGAATATGTCCCTTGCTAAGTTTCCTGGGATATTTTACAGTAAATATTTTTTTAAATTCTCCTGCAGTAAAGAGGTTCACATTACCGAAAAACTCTGCAACGATTACTTGATTAGGTTGATTATAAATGTTTTTTGGTGAGTCCAATTGCAATAATTTCCCTTGGTCAATAAATCCAATACGATCCGAAATCATTAAAGCATCCTCCGTATCATGTGTTACCAAAATCAAGCTTAAACCTTGACTCTTTACTATTTCAATTACCTCTTTGATTAATCTTTTCTTGACTAAAGGATCCAAATTGCTAAATGGCTCATCCATCAAGAGCAATTCTGGGTCTTCGGCTAAAGTTTTCGCCAAAGCCAATCGCTGCTGCTGCCCACCAGAAAGTTCTTTCGGTAAGCGATCTTTATATTCGATCAGTCCACAAATGGTCAATAACTCAGTGGTTCTTTCAATTTGATATTCAACATTGTATTTTAACAAAGGGTATTTAATATTTTCAGAAACAGTATGATTAGGCATTAACTTCAAGTCTTGGAAAAGCATTTTAACGCCTTCCTCCCCCGCTATTAACTTATCCTCAGGTCTGGCAAGAGCTTTCCCTTTAAAGTAAATTGTCCCTTGATCTTGTGAAATAAGTCCGCCAATTAGCTTCAACAATGTTGATTTGCCCGAACCGCTGGCACCTACAAAGGAGATGATTTCGCCTTCCTTCATTGAAAAAGCCAGACCTTTTAAGGCTGGCTTTTCATTTTTACCATACGTTTTACTAATATCTTTTAATTCCAAAAATTCAGGCATACTTACTTTTAAATCGAAATTACTTTTGGTAGGAAATTCTATAAATAGCCCCAGCTACATCATCAGAAACTAAAATAGAACCATCAGGTAATTCTAAAATATCGACAGGCTTGCCCCATCCTTTATTATTAGATTTATCTAGCCATCCCGATGCAAAAACCTCACTGTTCACTACTTTACCTCCATCAACCTGAACGAACCTCAATTGATAGCCAATATGACCGGCATCTGCCGAACGATTCCAAGAACCGTGCTGTGCTACAATAATGTTGTTTTTGTATTTCGCAGGAAACATATCTCCTTTATAAAAGCGAAGGCCTAATGGGGCTGAATGAGGCTCAAACTTATAACTAGGGGCTGTGAATTTTTCTTTAGGGAATTTTTCTCCAAAGTCAGGATCGGCAATATCACCTTGATGCCAATAAGGAAATCCGAAATGCATCCCTTTTTCAGGAGCATAATTCAATTCACAAGCAGGAATATCGTCACCTAACATATCTCTTCCATTGTCAGTAAACCACATTTTCTGAGTTTGTGGATCCCATGCAAAGCCTACGCTGTTTCTTACTCCACTTGCATAAATTTCTAAATTAGAACCGTCAGGATCCATTCGGGTGATAGTGGCGAAAATCTCTTCTTCTCTATCGCAAACATTACATGGCGCACCTACTGGTACATATAACTTACCGTCAGGGCCAAAAGCAATGAACTTCCATCCATGATGTCTTTCCGTTGGGAAGTCCTCATAAATCACCTCTGATTTTGGTGAAGCTAGATTTGCCATAATGTTAGGGAACCTGTGAATCTTGCTTACTTCTGCCACGAACAAATCCCCGTTATGGAAAGCAACACCATTTGGCATAGTCAAACCAGTCGCTATAATGTCTGTTTTGTCTGAAACCATATCCCCATCGGTATCTGTCAAGGCATAAACGTTTTTTCTGCTTCTATTACCAACAAAAATGGTTTTGCCATCAGGAGTGCTGGCCAATGAGCGAGCGTCTGGAATGTCTTTAGCATAAACTTCAATCTTAAAACCTTCTGGAAGTTTAATCTTTGAAAGGTCAATTTCTTGTGCTTTTACAAGTATGCTGAGTAATAGCAAAGTGGCTATTAAGGTTAATTTCTTCATTGGTTGATTGTTAGAATTCGAAAGATAGAATATAAACCACTAAGGCCTAAAAAAGATTTAACAAATGGGGTAAATCTAAATTACTGAAGCAATGATTTGATTTAGGATAACAAACACTAATTTTGCGGCATGATTGCAATCAACAACCTTTCTTACCTTATCGGAGGACGTGCCCTATATGAAAATGCTTCACTCCATATCAAGCCAAAAGACAAAATTGGTCTTATCGGATTGAATGGCAAAGGGAAATCCACCTTACTCCGATTAATTGTTGGTGAATTTCAACCCAGCTCTGGCGACATTAGTAAGAGCAAGGATTGTTCTATTGGTTTTCTAAACCAAGACCTCCTTTCTTATCAATCTGAGGAAAGCATACTTGCTGTAGCCATGCAAGCATTTGGTCATGCCAATGAACTCCAACATACCATAGAGCGCATTTTAATGGAAATGGAAACCAATTATCGTGATGAATTGGTCGACCAATTGGCAAAAGCACAAGAACAATTCGAAACCTTGGGTGGCTATTCTATGCAATCCGATGCTGAAGCCATTTTAGAAGGCATTGGCTTTAGAACCGAAGATTTAAAGCGCCCCTTGAAGCAATTTTCTGGAGGATGGAGAATGCGGGTAATGCTAGCAAAGTTGCTGCTTGAAAAGCCTTCATTACTGATGCTCGATGAGCCTACTAACCACTTGGATTTACCTTCCATTGAGTGGATAGAAAACTATTTGAAGACCTATGAAGGTGCTGTCGTGGTGGTTTCTCACGATAGATCTTTCATTGATAACGTGGCGACTTCCATTGTAGAAGTGTCTAATCAAAAGCTGACACAATACAGTGGTAATTATTCATTCTATGTAGAAGAGAAGCAACAGCGTGAAGAAATTCAGCGTAATGCCTTCGAAAATCAGCAACAGCACATTAAGCAAACGGAGCGGTTTATAGAACGCTTTAGATCGAAAGCGACCAAGGCCAAGCAGGTACAATCAAGAGTGAAAGCACTTGATCGACTTGACATGATTGAAGACGTAGTCGATGATAGCATGGTGATGAACTTCAAATTTGGCTTTAAGCAGAAATCAGGCAGGTCAATCATCGAATTAAATGATATTTCTAAAGCCTACGGAGACTTACGGATTTTAAAGTCGACTACAGCTCAAATTGAAAGAGGCGATAAAATCGCGTTGATTGGAGCGAACGGAAAAGGTAAGTCTACCCTACTTCGTGTAATTGCTGGAACAGAGCCCATTCAAGGAGAAAGAAAAGAAGGCTTTAATGTGCTTACAACATTCTATGCGCAGCACCAATTAGAGGCCTTGAATGTCAATAATGAAATTCTTCAAGAGCTTCAGCAAGCGGGAAGCGATAAATCAGAGATGGAATTAAGAGCCATTTTAGGGTGCTTTTTATTCTCGAACGAAGATCAATTCAAAAAAATCAAGGTACTTTCTGGAGGCGAAAAATCGAGGGTAGCCTTGGCTAAAACCTTAATTTCAGAGGCCAACTTTCTTATGATGGATGAGCCTACCAACCACTTGGATTTTCTTTCTGTTAATATTTTGATTCAGGCTTTACAGCAATACGAAGGCACTTTCCTAATCGTTTCTCACGACAGGCATTTCATTTCTCAGATCGCCAATAAGATTTGGTACATTGAAGATCAGGCGATTAAAGAATACCCAGGTAGTTATGATGAGTATGTGTACTGGCAAGAAAAGCGAGAGGCAACGTTGAAACCTCAAGCGAATGAGAATAAGCCTCAAAAGGTAAAGGCCAGCCAAAACCAGAATCAAAAACCGCCAAAAGACCCTAATCTGCAAGAATTGAAAAAGTTTCAAACTCAACTCGAAAGCACTGAAACTGAAATTGAGAAATTAGAGGTTCAAAAGAAGAAAATAGAAACAGAAATGGCTCAACCTGATGTTTTTGGTGACTTCAATAAACTTCAAGAGAAGCAAACTGAATATGATAAAGTAGACAAGAAGCTTGATACATATCAACAAAATTGGGAGCAAATTGCGGAAATGATTGATGCTTTAGAGTAAGCTAGTCCACTTCAATTTTAATTCTTGCAATCTTTTGAGTCTGCTGATTCAGCTGTGTAGGATAAGGCGTTAATTCAATCAAGCTGACCAAGTATTGTTCAACTTCTACAGTTTGATATTCTAAATCATTCAATTGTAATTCGAAATTTTCATCACGCTTCCAACTGACTACGATTGCGGCTCTGCCCTCCCAAATGCATTCAACACCTTCTGGGCAGCGTGAATCCTCAATGGATATTAATTCCAAAACAGTTCCATCGATTAATGTCACAGGTTGGTTAAGCTTTAAATAAAACTCTCCCCCTTCAAACAATTCAAATTCTTCTTCGCAACCGAACGTGGAAAATGCGATTAATAAAACTGCCAGAAAATACCTGAATCGTATCATAAAAATTTCAGCCTGCTGTGAACTAACTCAAAATTGGCATTCAATTGCGAATAAACAACAAGGTTAGTCTTCAATTATTATACCAAATAATTGCTTAATTATTCTCCTTGAGAAGGAAATAACGAAGATTAAACGAAAATCCATATACAAAAGGACGGCTCTTGTAATTACCTTCCTCATTTAAGTCACCTATAAATTTCCTAGCAAAAATATCAGCCGATAATCCCCATTGCTCATTCAATTTATAATTGAACCCTAAACCACCTGTTGAGCCTAGATTAAAACGTTTGAAAAGGCTAGAATTAGAAAATTCGACCTTTCGGGTACTTAAAAAAGGTAAATCGCCTTTGACCTTGAAGCTCAGAAAATAATCGAAGCTCAAGCCTGCCTTCACATCTAAATCAAAACGACCAATGTCCACAATTTTATAGGCAGCTTGGATAGGTACTGCTATGCTGATCAAACTACTGGTCAATTGATAATTAGGTAAAAGAGCAATATCTCCATCAAAACCTGCAGGAATATATATCGGAAAATTACCCTGACTTTCGATAGAATAGGCGTTCGATTCATTAGCAAAGCGATATTCAGAAAATCTGGCGGATATTACTAAAGACCATCTTGGGTTAAGTTCAATACCCACACCAGCTCCGACTGCAAAAGAGCCTAATTGCTGATTATCACCATTCCTAATCTCTGCTAGAAATGTTGAACTCCCAATGCCTTCATCGTCACTTCTCAATTCGGCAGTACTAAATTGGCTAGAGGTTCCAGAGGCATTTGGGTCAAAACTGCTACTACCAATACCTCCATTTAAGGA
>JBLIKG010000161.1:0-5542 GCA_047636255.1 Roseivirga sp.
GACATTTAAGCGAACCCTTCCTTGGTGATTTCTTAGCAATGCGCGATGATTACGAAGGTAGATTTAAAAAAATATTAAGAGATGGAATGGCCTCTGGTGAATTCAAAATCGTAGATGAAAAGTTTATGATGCTTACCATACTTTCTTCTCTCAACTGGACACACAATTGGTATAAGCCTGAAGGTAATTTAACTCCCGAAGAAATAGGAAAACGCCTATCAGGTCTATTGTTAAACGGATTAAAAAACAGGTAATATTATGTACGGAGGTGGAAACGTATTCGAAACAATGAAGGCAACGGCCTTAGCTGACGAAGACCCAATATTATTAGCAGAATTTGAAGCGCGAATTGATCGTGGCGAAAAGATTGAGCCGACTGATTGGATGCCGCAATTATATCGCAAGCAATTGATTAGAATGATTGAGCAGCATGCTCATTCAGAAATCATTGGTGCATTACCAGAAGGCACTTGGATTACAAGGGCGCCAGGTTTCAAAAGAAAGTTAGCCTTAATGGCAAAGGTTCAGGATGAAGTAGGTCATGCTCAGTTGCTATATTCGGCTGCCGAAACTTTGGGCAAGCCTCGTGAGCAAATGATCACTGATCTAATCAATGGCAAATCGAAGTATTCAAACATCTTCAACTATCCAGCCTTTACTTGGGCTGACTCATGCTTTATTTCATGGTTGGTAGATGCTGGTGCAATTGTAAATCAAATTGCAAATTCAAAAGGCAGCTATGGCCCTTATTGCCGAGCATTAGAAAGAATTTGTGCTGAGGAATCATTCCATTTAAAATATGGACACCACTGCGTCATCCATTTGGCAACTGGTACCAAAAAACAAAGAGAAATGATGCAAGCAGCGTTTAACCGTTGGTGGACACCAATGATGCATTTCTTTGGGCCGTCTGATAAAATTTCTGTCCATTCAGAAATTTTGATGAAATGGAAAGTTAAAATGGCTTCGAATGACGAATGTCGTCAGCAATTTTTAGACATGTATGTTCCAAAAATATGGGAACTAGGTTTGACCCTTCCTGATGAAAATTTGAAAAAGAATACTGAAACTGGCGAATGGGAATTTACTGAACCAGATTGGGAAGAATTCAAAAGAGTAATCAACGGTGATGGCCCGTGTAATGCAGAACGTATTGCTGTAAGAAGAACTGCTGAAGAAAGAGGGCGCTGGGTTCGCGAAGCATTATTAGCTCCAAAAGCAAAATACGTTGCGCCTTTAGCTTAAATCAATGATATGATTTTAAAATCCTTAGATCCCCGAGTGACTCGGCTAAGTATCGAGCTCTCCTCAGACGAGAGCTCTGTTGCTAAAGATGGCCTAGATCAATTCGAAACCTACGAGGCTTTTGTTCAATCAAAAGAGGGCAAACCGTTTGAACACGCAGGTCCTGTTCATGCTCCCAATGAGGAAATGGCATTCCTTTTCGCAAAAGAACAATATAGCCGAAGAGGAATGTTTTGCAATGCCATATGCGTGATCAAAACTGAAAACATTAAGGTTTCAGAATATACTGATAATGGGCAAGATGTTTACAATCTAGTGACCAACAGCCCTTCTGGAAACGACAATATGAGCTTCGAGATTTTTCATTTGATGAAAAGAGGGAAACATCACAAACACGAAGGTAGCGTGTTTGCCAAAGATTTTGACGATGCAATGAGCGTAGCCAAAAGCGAATTCCAAGCTGATAAACCAGTATTTAATGTTTGGATTGTGAAGTCTGAACACATTTTGGCTTCTGAAGAAGAAGACAAGGATATTTGGGATACGCTGAAAGAAAAGCAATACCGCGAAGCCATAGACTATAAGGCGGCAGATAAAATTAAAGCATTCAAAGAAAATCAGGCCTAAGATGAACACCGAAGCACTAAAAGATTTACTCTATAAAATGGCGGATGATCAACTTATACTTGGTCACAGAAATTCTGAATGGACGGGCTTTGGTCCTCTTTTAGAGGAAGATATTGCTTTCTCTTCTATGGCCCAAGATAAAGTCGGTCAAAGCTGGCAAATTTATAAGTTGTTAAATGAGCTCGGAGAATCAGACCCTGATACCGTAGCTTTTATGCGTAATGCTGAACAATTTCACAATTGCCAATTGGTAGAATTACCCAACGGTGAATATGATTTCAGCTTAATCCGACACTTTCTATTCGATACCGCTGAGATGATTCGATTCAGTCATTTAGCCAATTCGAGCTATGAGCCTTTGTCTCTATTAGCAAAAAAAATTAAAGGCGAGATTAAGTACCACACCATGCACGCTAACATCTGGATTAAACAGTTAGGCAGTGCGACTCAAGAAAGTATTATCAGGCTTCAATCATCATTAGATTACGCCATGCCTTATGCGCTTGGCATATTCGAGCCCTCTAAATTTGAAAAGGAACTGATCCAAGAAGATATTTTTAGAGGAGAAGAAACTGTGAAATCTGAATGGATCGAACAAATAAAATCTATCCTAAGCCAAACCAAGTTGACAATACCCAATATTGATGCTATCAAACCTATTTTTGGCGGTAGATATGGAAAACACAGCGATCATTTACAGCCCTTATTACACGAGATGTCTGAGGTTTTCAAAGAAGACCCAACTGCTGAGTGGTAGTTTGGTCAATAGAGGAAACGAATCTGGAGAAAATGAGTTAAAACCACAATGAGTAAAGCAGGAAAGATAAGTGCGGATGAAATCAGGATTTGGCTTGAAGAAGTCAAAGACCCAGAAATCCCTGTGCTTTCTTTGAACGATCTTGGTGTAATCACGGGAATCATCATTGCAGATAACGGAAAGGTAACCGTCAATATGACACCAACATTCACTGGCTGCCCGGCCATGGATGTGATGAAAAGCGATGTAGAAGAAGTACTTCGCAAAAAAGAAATTCAAGATTTCGAAGTGAGATTGACCTTCGAGACGCAGTGGAATTCAAATATGATTTCCGAAAAAGGCAGAGCTGCGTTGAAGAAATTTGGCTTAGCTCCTCCTCCTCAACACAACCTGATTGTAGACATTGATTTACTAGAGCACTCCATTTGCCCTCAATGCAACAGCGAAAACACCATAATGAAATCGCCCTTTGGCCCTGCGCTTTGTAGATCACTGCACTATTGTAACAACTGCCATCAGGCATTTGAGCAGTTCAAGCCGCTCTAGTTAGAAAATTACCATTTTTATTCTTGATCTATTTTGGTAGCTTTTACAATGAAAAAGCTTCAGAATCTTTGGACCGCCTTTGTTTTAACACTTTTCATTTCAAGCTGCGGAAATCAATCG
Source organism: Roseivirga sp. (assembly GCA_047636255.1). GTDB lineage: Bacteria > Bacteroidota > Bacteroidia > Cytophagales > Cyclobacteriaceae > Roseivirga. The sequence goes on from JBLIKG010000161.1 coordinate 3,296, forward strand.
AACGTCAAAGCTCCGTTTGAACATGGTATTGATGCTGGCCCGACCCCTTGGAACAGCATTAGTTTTAATGACGATCCAGAACAATTCACATTTGCGATTATTTCAGATTTAAATGGAGGCGAAAGAGAAGGCATTTTCAGTATTGCGGTAGAACAAATTAATATGCTTCATCCTGAATTTGTATTGAGTGTTGGCGATCTGATTGATGGAGGAACAGAAGATAAAGCACAGCTCGAAAAAGAATGGGAAAGCTTTGATAACAGGGCTGCCAAATTCAATTCACCCTTTTTTCATCTTGGTGGAAACCACGATCTCACAAATGTAGTCATGCGCGAATTTTGGCAGAATCGTTATGGCCCGCGCTATTATCACTTCAAATACAAAAACATTCTTTTTTTGATGATGGATTCAGAAGACTATGAAGAAGAAAGAATGCAAGAAATTTACATAGCCAGGGCCAAGGCGATAGAAATTATGGATGGCCCAAATCCCGAACTTTATCCTGAAACCGCCTATTACTCTATGGAGGAAAGGAAAACTGGCGAAGTGAGTAATGCACAAAATGAATACTTTGAAAAAGTACTCGCAGAAAATCAAGATGTTGATTGGACATTCGTTTTTATGCACAAACCCGTGTGGATGAGACCAACCGGCAATAACTTAGATCGTCTTGAATCAGCCCTAGGATCTAGCGCTTACACAGTAATCAATGGACATGTGCATGATTACTCTTATAAAGAAAGAAATAACCGAGACTACCTCACTTTAGGCACAACGGGTGGTTCTCAAAATCCAAATGGGAAAGGGGCTTATGATCATATTACACTAGTGACCATGAAAAAAGGTGAGCCCTCTATTATCAACCTGAAAATGGAAGGCATGCTGAATGAGCATGGTAGCATTCCATTGAATGGGGACAGCTTGAAATTCCACGCTTATTAGCAGCTAGTGTTAAAGCTTCTCCCAAAGAGAGTCAACAAAGTAATTCTCGCTATCCGTGAAGTTTCGCACAATTCTAAAACCAGTATTTTTGGCGAAATCTTCGATCATTTTCATCGAATATTTTTGGGATACTTCTGTATGAATGGCCTCCCAAGCCTTGAATTGATATGTCTTTTCTAAAGCCTCGATAGTAACTTCTTGGTCCTTCCTGCTTACCAAATGGCTTCTGGTTTCACCTGTACTAGGATTGTAAGTTGGAAAATGAATGAAGGCTTCCAAATCAAAATCTGCCCCCAATTCATTATTAATTCTATTGAGTAAGTTGATGTTAAAGGCTTTTGTAACACCTAATTGATCGTTGTATGCACTAAGAATCACATTGGGGTCTTTCATTAAGTCAAAACCAATCAAAAGCAAATCACCTTTGCGAAGATTTTGAGATAGTTTGGATAGGAACTGTTCGGTGGCAGTATTCGAGAAATTACCAATATTTGAGCCTAGAAAGAGCACAACCTCCTTTTGATAATGATTCTGATTTAAATTTGATAATGCATCAAAATAATCGCCTTGCATTGGATTGACCTTTAATTTTGGCAAGGTGTTTTCCAAATCATTGGTTAATAAATCGAGTACGTGTTGTGAAATATCAATTGGAGAATAATTAAAATCAATTTCAGATTCCACAAAATGCCTTAGTAACACTTTAGTTTTTGTACCATCGCCAGCGCCAAGCTCAATTAAATTAAAAGACTCATCTGCCCCCAAAAAGCTCTTGAGCATTGCCTCTTTTTGCGTGTCAAAGATTTCAAATTCAGCACGGGTAAGGTAATATTCACCCATACCCATAATAGTTTGAAAAAGCTTATCGCCTACTTCGTCATAAAAATACTTCGAAGAAAGTGCCTTTGGGCTTGAAGAAAGACTCTTGTCGATGTCTTTCGCAAAAGTTGAAAGTGCAGTTGTGGTATCAATCATGAATTAAAAATTATGGGCCAATCTGATCCCCGTGAAATGCCAACGTAATTGAGGATGGAAAAAGTTTCTGTAACTCGGTCGAATATGATCTCTGCTAGTGGCATAAGAGCCACCTCTAAGCACCATTTGATTGACCATGAATTTACCGTTGTATTCTCCAATAGCTCCCTCTGGCTTCGCATAATAGGGATAAGGCAAATAAGCACTATTTGTCCATTCCCAACCATCGCCATAAAACTGAGTGTTGTTTCCTTTACGAGGCATAGGCCTAAAGTTTCCATCCTCCACGAAGTTGGCTTCTACGGGAACCTGGGGTTCATACAATCGGCA
>JBLIKG010000162.1:0-5508 GCA_047636255.1 Roseivirga sp.
CTTAGAATTCGGTTAGAAATAATTTGAAAGGCCTCGATATTTCGAGGCCTTTTCTTTTTTTAGAGCTTTGTATAAAAATTGATTTGTCTCAAGAACGCTAAAAGAGCATTTGTGACTTAGTAAATCGTTTGCATAAAACTTTTGACCTACTTAGGTCATATTGCCTTTTACAACCAGTACTTTTGTCCTTTTGAAATACGAAATCTACTGAAATGAAATTTAAATTTCCTTATAAGGCAGCCGAAGCCTACCAAAAACCGGTAGCATATTTTTCTATGGAATTCGCCATAGACCAACCTCTTAAAATTTATTCTGGTGGACTTGGCTTCTTAGCGGGTTCTCACATGCGAAGCGTCTACGACCTTAAGCAAAATGTGGTGGGAATCGGTATTCTTTGGAAGTATGGTTATTACGACCAAGTGAGAAAGCACAACAATGAGTTGGATGTTTTATGGCAAGAGCGTCATTACAACTTCCTCGAAGAACTTGATATTAATTTAGAGATCACCGTTGATAACCACCCTGTAAAGGTGAAGGTCTATTATCTTGATCCTAAGGTATTTGGTACTGCACCCATCTTTTTGCTATCAACAGATCATCCAGATAACGACTACCTAGCACAAACAATCACTCATAAGCTTTACGATAATAACTTATCTACTAGAATTGCTCAGTATATTCTTTTGGGAATCGGTGGTGCTAAATTGCTAGAAGCCATCGGTCATGATGTAGATTTATATCATTTCAATGAGGCACACGCTTTGCCAGCAGCTTTTCGATTGATGGAAAAATATGGTGATATCGAAAAAGTAAAACAAAAATTGGTGTTTACTACGCACACGCCAGTTAAAGCAGGTAATGAGGTGAATGACCCTTATTTTTTACACAAGCTTGGCTATTTTAATGGATTCTCCATCAAGGAAATGGAAGAAATGGTGGGCTTTGAAAATGGCATGTTCAATCATACTTTGGCAGCACTTAGACTTTCTAAAATAGCAAATGCGGTATCCAAAAAGCATCAACAAGTTTCAAAAGAGATGTGGGGTGTTTTTGATGATATATGTGATATCATTCCAATTACCAACGCTCAGAATAAAGGCTATTGGACAGACAAAGAAATTCAAGCTTCATACGACAAGAAGAATGAGAAAAAGTTTGTGGCTAGAAAACTAGAGTTAAAGAAGCAGCTGTTTGAATTGGTAGCTGACCAAACTGGTAAAATTCTAGACCCGAATGTGCTTACCATTGTTTGGGCCAGAAGATTTGCGGAATATAAAAGAGCTGACCTTATCGCTCGTGATGTAGAAAGGTTTGAGAAACTACTTAACAACAAAGATTTCCCAGTTCAAATTATTTGGGCAGGTAAGCCATATCCATTAGATCATAATGCAGTAAGTACCTTTAACTGGTTGGTTCATTTCACTAGAAAGTACCATAACGCAACTGTATTGACGGGTTATGAACTAGGCCTTTCAGCAATCATGAAGAAAGGTTCGGACGTTTGGTTGAACAATCCACGAATTCCATTAGAAGCATCAGGAACGAGTGGTATGACGGCTGCCATGAATGGCTCGTTGAACTTCTCTACTAACGATGGTTGGATTTTAGAATTCGGTGAGCATTTGGTAAATGGATTTGTGATTCCAGAAGTGGATATCACCTTACCAGAAGGAGAGCAAGATCAGCGAGATTCAGATCATATGATGCGTATTTTGGAAGATGAGTTAGTGCCGATGTACTATACTGATCATGCCAAATGGGTTGAAATGAACTGGAAAAGTATGGCGGATGTAGATAAATATTTTAAAGCCTCAAGAATGGCAGATGAATATTATGCTAAGCTCTACAATCATTAATTAAAAGAATCTTTTATTAATATTGCATCGGCAGGTTATCCTGCCGATTGCATTTATATCAGACCCAGAGATTTAGCTCTTTGGTTTAGAGCATCGCCTTGACAGGGCGGGGGTCGCTGGTTCCCCCGAAGCATCGGGGCAGTACTTCCAGAGAAGGTTATAATTTTGGTGCTTCACAGATATCATTTAACGTATTATTCTAAGTTCCATAATCACAGATTAAAAGAAACTTTTTATTAATATTGCATCGGCAGATTTTCCTGTCGATTGCTTTTATATCAGACTTAGGGAAGTTAGCTCAGTTGGTTTAGAGCATCGCCTTGACAGGGCGGGGGTCGCTGGTTCCCCCGAAGCATCGGGGCAGTACTTCCAGAGAAGGTTATAATTTTGGTGCTTCACAGATATCATTTAACGTATTATTCTAAGTTCCATAATCACAGATTAAAAGAATCTTTTTATTAATATTGCATCGGCAGATTTTCCTGTCGATTGCTTTTATATCAGACTTAGGGAAGTTAGCTCAGTTGGTTTAGAGCATCGCCTTGACAGGGCGGGGGTCGCTGGTTCGACTCCAGTACTTCCCACTAAAAGCCTCGTGAAAACGAGGCTTTTTTATTTTCAGAAGCGGTCTCGCCATGAAAGAGCGTTACACAAAAAGTAATGTTATGAAAGAAGAGAATGAAAGCGCGTTAAACTGATGCAGTTTCTGCCAACCCGCTTTTCCAGAATTCAATCAATGTTGATGGAGTGCCAGCAAAGACATCTCGGTCACAAGGGCCAATGCCATTGATGCTGTGTGGTGTTGGGCCATTAATGCCATCAGTGTATTGCCATAAATCATAGTGATTCCAGCCAGCAGGTAATGTCGGACTTGAAGTGTATTGCGCTAACCATAATGGGCATTGACTTAAAATGGGGTCGCCATTTGCACCCACTGAATTTTTGATCAGGCTACCACCATATAACAATGGAAATTTCCCTGTTTGTGCTTTTACCATTTGTACAAATTGTTTGGCTTGGTCAAGCGACATTGTGCCTTGAGAAGCAATCCCATTTTCTTCCCAATCCAAAACCAACAAAGTATCTGGGAGAGCAGCAGCCACTTGCAGAAAATGACTCACTTGAGTAGGTACATCTTGCGCTGTACCGAAGTGGTAAGCTCCCCATAGCAAGCCTTCCGTTTTGGCCGAATCTCTGTTCTGAGCATATGTGGGATCGGTGTAAGTTGTTCCTTGTGTCGCCTTATGGATCATCGCTAGTATGCCATCTTGCTTTACGGCTGCAAAATCAATGTTATTTTGAAAATGAGATACATCAACTACAACATTAATATTCCCAACAGGAAGGAAGGAGGAAGTAGCGGGTTGAAAGCCCATGCTGGTAGCTCTTGCGATGGTTTGATTTCCGACAATGCCATCTGCTGACAGTTGCTTCGAAGTTTGGAATGCTTTGGTTGCAGAAGAAGTGCCATTCCCAAAAACACCATCCGCTGTGCCTACATTGAAACCATTTGAATTGAGGAATTTTTGCCAGGCAATAACTTCTGACCCTTGACTTCCTATTTTTAGTAGTGGCATAATTATGAGGTTTTTATAGCCAAAAGTTAAAATTAAAATCTGTTGTAATTAGCTGAATTTACTTTTAATATAAATTGATGAGGAAACTTGAGTAGTGAAGCGAGCTAAGTTTGGTGATAATTTTTTGATTCAGTTTTCAAATTAATTAGAATGCTTATTATTGCGATTCAAATCGGGGTATGGCGCAGCCCGGTAGCGTGCTCGTCTGGGGGGCGAGAGGTCGTGGGTTCAAATCCCGCTACCCCCACTGTTTTATATTAAGGCTTTGCTTTAGGCAAAAAACCATTCAAGGTTCAACTCCTTAATCTCTTCCAATATTTGTTGATCATATACAATAGACTTAAGCCCAAATAAAAACCACCAAACCAAGCAAAGGTATTGTCTGTTTCGCAGCAGCTAAAGTAATAGTAACCTAAAGGGATAAAGTAAAAAAGGGAGGTAATTAGAAATAAGGGGACCGCTATTTTATAAGCAGGTTCTGCTGTTAATTGATATGATTTCTCTTCCAAAGCTTAAAAAATTGACCAATAACAGTTACTCTAAAAGGTATAAAAAGGTTATATCTCTTTTTTCAGTGGTTATAGATTTTGGTTAAATGGTAGAATCAAAAAAAGAGACCGCCCATTTGGACAGCCTCTACAATTAGTTTGAGCCTCTAAAGACTTATATGTACGATTTACGAATTTTGACTTACGAAAATCTAAAATCTTCAATCGTAAATTTGCCAACCCTGTTTAGTGTCGACTTTCATTCTCTGGAGAGCGTTTCTTTAGAAATTATTCTAGTTACCTCCCTTTTCTTTTGCCTTATCGAAGGCTGATTTCGTGTTTTGTCTTGGGAAAACATTGTTTTCAACATTCACATCGGCCAAAGCCTTATTTGGATCGAAAGTCATGCTAGCCACTTCTTTGTCTTTCGCGAAAATATGGTTCACCTCTTTTTCAGAATATCTCCAGATTTCGGCCGGAATTTTCTCTAACTCCTTAGTGCCATCCTTGTACGTCCATTCGATTAATAATGGTGTCACCAATCCACCTTCATTTTTAAAAGTTACTTGGTATAGGTTTTTGCCAGCTAAGCGGGTTTTGATTTCCTCGTTCGGAATATCACTTCTGTATTCGCCACGTACTCTTGAATCAGTCAGGTTGATTTCTTGTGGTTGTCCGTAGAATGGGTTATCGTCAGTTTGTTCTGTACCTAAGGTGCCAGCGGCTGCGGTGACTGTCTTTTCAATTTGCTTGCCCTCTCCTTTGATCTTGAACCACTTTACATCACTCACTTCTACTTCAACATTGTCGGTACCGTAGAACCAACCTTTCCAGAACCAATCAAGGTCTACTGCCGATGCATCTTCCATGGTGCGGAAGAAATCAGCTGGCTTAGGATGTTTGAAAGCCCATCTTTCAGAATACTCCTTGAAAGCAGCATCGAAAAGTTCTGGTCCCATTACCGTTTCACGAAGAATCACTAGGGCCGCAGAAGGTTTAGAGTAAGCCTCAGGACCTAATTGCAAAGCTTGCTCTGGGTTGGTCATGATTGGACGCATAAAGTCTTTGCTGCCCTTCATATAGCCTGTAATCGCTGCTGGTGAGTTAGAAGTATAAGGCAAATGCTCGTAGAATCTGTGCATTGTTCTGTATTCCAAAAATGAATTCAAACCTTCATCCATCCAAGCCCATTGGCGCTCATCAGAATTCACAATCATTGGGAAGAAGTTGTGGCCCACTTCGTGAACGATTACAGAAACCATTCGAGTGGTAATAAAATCATCATAAGTACCATCAGGTCTTGGGCGACCAAAGTTGAAGCAAATCATAGGATATTCCATTCCAATACTTGCCGCATGTACCGATATCGCTTTCGGATAAGGGTAATCAATCGACATATCTGAATAGGAAATCAAAGTGTTTACTACTGCTTTTGTAGATTCTTTCTCCCAAAGTGGATTACCTTCTTTTGGATAATAAGACATCGCTAAAGGAGTGTTGTTGGCTAACTTAACTGCTTGCACGTCCCAAATGAATTTTCTTGAGCTTGCAAAAGCAAAATCTCTCACGTTTTCGGCCTTATAAATC
>JBLIKG010000163.1:0-5387 GCA_047636255.1 Roseivirga sp.
CTTTATTGCGTGACAGAAAGCGAGGTAGAAAAGCGCTCAGCTTGTTCCAAATGCCTGGTACCGCCACTACTCTGCCTTTCATTGAACTTTCATATGCAAAAAGCGCAACGTCTTCTGCCGAAGCAATGTTGAATTTAATGGTAGGATCTTCATTGCCATTGGCCTTCGCAAAACCTGTTTTTGTCATGCCGGGGCAAAGCACTGAGGCCAAAACCCCAGTATCTTTCAGCTCATTCGCTAAAGCTTGAGTAAATAGTAAAAGGTAAGATTTTGAGGCATGATAAGTACTCATCAAAGGCCCTGGTACAAAAGCGGCTACGGATGCATTGTTTAGGATATATCCTTTCTTTCTGAAAATCATGCCTGGCAACAAGAGTTTGATCAGATGACTGCTGGTGACAATATGCACATTGAGCATGGCCTCATCTTTATTCCAGTCCGTTTCTACAAAATGACCGAAATTTCCAAAGCCAGCATTGTTGAAAAGGATTTCAATTGTTAAGCCAGATTCAGTAACATGATCAAAGATTTTCTGTGCGATATTTCTTTCTGCCAAATCACAAACGAAGATCTCAATAGGTGTGGACGCAAATGTGAGTTGTAGTTCTTCCTTTTTACTATTTAATGAAGTCGTATTAACGTCAATAAGGAGTAAGCCGTAGCCGTTTTTTGCGGCAATTTTGGCGAATTCAAAACCAATACCTCCTGCGGCACCTGTAATTAAAGCGGTTTTATTCATTGTTTATTCATAGCGCGATGCATGATCGCTTCTGTTTTGAGTTGCCAAGATACGGAAGCCAAAGGAATTCTTAAAATGAGCGATCGTCCTAAAAACAATCAGTCAAAAAAAAGAGCCGCAAACGTCTTTTGCGGCTCATAAAACAAACTAAACTTAATCAACTATGTAATCAATCAAGCTTACACTGTATAAATATTATTGAACGCTGATGTTAAAACTGACACTAATGTCAGTTTCGCCACCTGCATTTGTTGGATCACCATTGGCAACTCCCTGAGCCGACTTATTTGGCTCATGAATTAGCAATACTTGTAATGTTCCAGTGCTAGCAGCTGCTGTCGTCACAGAGCCTTGTAATCCTAGAGGCTGATTGTTCGAATCAGAATCTCCGTATTGATAGCTAAGGTTTAAGGCGTTACTAACTACAAAAAAGACTTGATGTTCATCAGATTCAGAATTTACTTCCTCTGTGATGTCTTCAGCAGGACTCTCCGCCTCATTCAAAAACTCGACACTTACGGAATACGTGCCGTTTGCTTGGAGTGTTACCGGATTTGTGATGACTGGATCATCACCTCCTGGGCCGTCTATATCCGTAAAGGTGGCAATCACTGTTCCATTGGTGGCTCCAGTAGCTACAAAGGTTAATCGTAGGGTGGTAATAAGTTCTTCCTCGTTGACAGGAATAGGGTCATCTGAGGAGCAGCTCAAAGTAAAAAGCATTGTTGAAATAAGACTGAAAACGAATAGGACCTTAAGGCGAAATTTCATGTTATCTTCTGTTTTATAAATGTTTATGCAACAATAGTGCATATGCAACAGAGTTGCAAGTGAAGGGTATTATATTGTTTCAATCTTCTATTAACGGTTTATGATCAGGATTGCTGGCTTGTGTTGATAGTCTCTTTGATTTTCATGAAGAGTTGTCTATTTTTATTTTTAGGTAAGTCTAAAAATTATATATTTGTAATCTAAATATATTAGAAGAATGGTCAAAATTATTTACTTCTCAGGATTACTACTGCTTATCCCATTTTGTGGTTTTGCTCAAAAGGGGAGAGTTCAAGGTCTTGTTAGTGTTAATAATGAACCCATGGAGTCTGTTGCTTTGGGCATTAAAGGTCTGCCGATTGGTACAGTGACTAATTCTGATGGATGGTTTAGCATTAATGATATCCCAGTCGGTAAATATCAATTGATTGCTTCTTTCATTGGGTTTAGAAATGTTATGCTGGAAGTTGAAGTATTTGCGAATCAGCCCACGGACTTAAATATTGAAATGGTGGAGGATGAAAGATTACTAGACGATATGGTGGTTTCTGGTACCATGAAAGAAGTGAGTAAACTCGAAAGCCCAGTCTCGGTGGAGGTGTATTCTGGTGCTTTTTTCAAAGCGAATCCAGCGCCTTCTGTTTTTGAGTCGATGCAAAATGTTAATGGGGTAAGGCCTCAATTAAATTGTAATGTTTGCAATACAGGCGATATCCATATCAACGGACTCGAAGGGCCATATACCATGATCCTCATTGATGGAATGCCAATCGTCAGTGGTTTGTCTACCGTTTATGGTCTAACAGGAATACCACAGGCCATGATAGACAGGGTGGAGGTAGTTAAAGGACCGGCTTCGACACTTTATGGTTCTGAAGCTGTGGGTGGATTAATCAATCTTATCACTAAAAAGCCAAAGAATGCACCCGCATTTTCCGCAGACTCTTTCACCAGTTCTTGGGGCGAAATCAACACAGACATTGGTGCTCGATTAAAAGCGGGTAAAAAAGCAGATGGTTTAATCGGCTTGAATTACTTTAACTATCAGAACCCAATAGACAATAATGGAGATGGTTTTACGGATATAACACTTCAGAATCGTTTCTCCGTTTTTAATAAATGGAGTTTTGATCGAAAGGAAAATCGAGTTTTTTCCTTGGCGGGTCGTTACGTTTATGAAGATCGCTGGGGTGGAGATATGAACTGGTCTACTGATTTCCGTGGAGGAGATCAGGTCTATGGCGAAAGCATTTATACCAGCCGTTGGGAGGTTTTTGGTGTGTATCAACTTCCAGTCAAAGAACATGTGGAGTTTCAATTCAGTGCGAACAATCACATACAGAATTCAGTCTATGGAAACCTTAGCTATTTAGCCGACCAATTTGTGGGCTTTGGGCAATTGACATTGAATAAGTCGATTGCGAAAAATGACCTACTGCTCGGTTTGGCTTACCGATACACCGAATATGATGACAATACACCTGCAACGGCTACTTTGGATTTGCAGAATGAGCCTTCAATCATTCATCTACCTGGAGTTTTTCTACAAAATCAGTACAAGATTAATACTCAAAATCAACTCTTGATGGGCTTGAGATATGATTACAATTCAATACATGGAAGTATCTTTTCTCCTCGACTCAACTACAAATGGAATAGTGCAGATAGAAACAATGTATTGAGATTGAGCATAGGCAATGGTTACCGAGTGGCCAATGTTTTTACCGAAGATCATGCAGCGCTTTCAGGGGGGAGAGAAGTGCTTTTTGTGGAGGAATTAAGACCTGAAACGTCATGGAATACCAACCTTAATTTCGTTAAGAAAATGATGACAAAGCAGAATGTGTTTATAGATATTGATTTTACTGCTTTTTATACTCATTTCCAGAATAGAATCATTGCTGATTATGATACCAATCCCAATCAAATTATCTATGATAACCTCAAAGGGTATGCGATTTCACGTGGGGCTTCTTTGAATGTTGATTTCTCTTTCTTATCGGGATTGAAAGTTTTAGCAGGAGCTACTTTTCAAGATGTCTTTGCAGTAGAAGATGGCATTGAAATAGATCAGTTGCTCACGGAGCGGTTTTCTGGCGTTTGGACGGTAAGTTATGCATTTCCAATTTCAGGATTGAAGATTGATTACACGGGAAATGTTTATGGGCCAATGCGGCTGCCTGTGCTTGGTGATTTAGATCCTCGCGCTTCTGAATCTCCTTGGTGGAGCCTCCAAAACATTCAGTTGACCATACCGATCGGTCTGAAGCTAGAGGTTTATGGAGGCGTTAAAAACCTCTTGAACTTCACGCCTCCAGCGAATAGTATTGCCAGGCCGTTTGATCCTTTCGATCGACAAGTGGAGTTTGATGGCAATGGTCAGGTGATGCCAACGCCACAAAATCCATATGCCTTAACTTTTGATCCTTCTTATGTTTTCGCTCCCAATCAAGGCATTCGTGGCTTTTTTGGATTGAGGCTGGAGTTGAAATAAAAAAGGCCACCTCAAAAGATTTTTGGACCGTCATTCCCAACTTATCCGATACTTCGGATGGGAATCTCAAAATAGCTTATGCGGCTATTTGAGAGATTACAGCTTTCGCGGCAATGACGAAAAAACCTTCAGAGATGGCTTCTCTAAATTTTTAATATTGAACTGCTTAGTTCAAATGTTTTTGAACAGGTACATATGGCAAGTCGAATGCTTCAGCAACGGCTTGGTAAACCACGTCACCTTCAACTATATTCAAACCTAATTCTAATTCCTTATTGTCTTTACAAGCTTGTTTCCATCCTTTGTTTGCCAATTGAATAGCATAAGGAAGAGTAGCATTTGTCAATGCGATTGTAGAAGTATAAGGAACAGCACCCGGCATGTTCGCTACGCAATAATGAACGATATCATCAATAATGAATGTCGGATTTTCGTGTGTAGTTGGTCTACAAGTTTCGATACAACCTCCTTGATCCACAGCAACGTCAACCAAAACAGTGCCTGGTTGCATTTCTTTCAACATGTCGCGCGTAATCAAGTTTGGTGCTTTTGCTCCTGGAATAAGAACAGCACCGATGATTAAGTCCATTATAGGAAGTAGCTCACGAATGTTCACTTCGTTAGAATATCTAGTGACTACGTTTGGAGGCATGATATCATTCAAATAACGAAGACGATCAAGGTTAACGTCCATGATAGTAACTTGAGCGCCTAGACCCGCGGCCATTTTAGCAGCTTGAGTGCCTACCACACCACCACCAAGAACAAGTACTCGGCCTGGGCTAACACCCGGTACACCACCTAAGAGAATCCCTTTTCCTTTGATTGGTTTTTCAAGATATTTCGCGCCTTGTTGCGTTGCCATTCTACCCGCTACTTCCGACATAGGAACTAGTAATGGAAGTGATCTATCCGCTTTTTCTACTGTTTCGTAAGCCAAACAAATTGCCTTATTAGCGATCATTGCCATAGTTAATGGCTCGTATGATGCAAAGTGGAAGTAAGTGAAAAGTAATTGGCCTTCTTTGATAAGTTTATATTCTTGCTCAATCGGCTCTTTTACCTTCATGATCATTTCAGCAATGTCATAAACTTCTTCTATTGTAGATAAAATATTTGCGCCAATCTTTTCATAGAATTCATCAGGGAAACCACTGTTAAATCCAGCGTTATGTTGTACATAAACTGTGTGCCCGCGCTTAATAAGCTCTAAGGCACCACCTGGGGTCAAAGCAACCCTGTTTTCATTGTTCTTAATTTCTATAGGTACACCAATGATCATGATAATAGAATTTGATTTTCGAGGCAAATATAGCAACCTCGACTTCAAACGTTTGCAATCTTTAAGAAAAAACATCTAAGTAATCCAAAGAACATTATTTG
>JBLIKG010000164.1:0-5318 GCA_047636255.1 Roseivirga sp.
TCAACGCGCAATGTTTCGCCTCTCAGTTCTTTTCGTACTACCGTACCTCCTGCATGCATAAAGGCCATACCATCGCCTTGTAATTTTTGAAGTATAAATCCTTCACCTCCAAAGAAGCCGGCTCCTAGTCGCTTGCTAAATGCTATAGAAACTTTAGTTCCTAATGCAGCACATAAGAAGGCATCCTTCTGACAAATGATTTCTCCTCCAATTTCTTGTAAATCGATTGGGATAATTTTACCTGGGTATGGAGCTGCAAAAGTCACTCTGCGCTTTGAGTTGCCATGATTGGTAAAATGGGTCATAAAGATAGACTCCCCAGTAAGTACTCTTTTACCAACTGACATTAGCTTACCTAAAAGGCCTTCATTAGGTTGTGAACCATCGCCCATTTTCGCTTCAAAGTCGATATTCTCTTCCATCCAGTTCATGGCACCAGCTTCGGCAATGACCGTTTCTTGCGGGTCTAATTCTATTTCAACCATTTGCATGTCATCGCCATGCAATACATAATCAATTTCGTGTGATCTCATTCTCGTTGTTTTAAATCTGAAATGAAATAACGGAATTTGAACCAAAAACAGAAAAATTAGAGAATAGAATAATGACTATTTTGACGAAAGCCATTTTTCAGCTTTATCCCTGTTTTTAAATGCCTGAAATTCAATTGGTTTTACTCTAAGACCTAAATCCACTCCAGAAAACCTTGTGATAAATTTTGGGGATAAAACGTGCGCAAAATACTTTAAGCCTTGTGCTACGGCATTTGGAATAATGTTTTCTTCAATCCACTCGTTGATTTCTAAAAAGTTACTAGTGAGCAGAGAGTTATCGTTGAGCAATTTTTGTGATTTAGAAATAGAAAGAAGATCAAGAAATGCTTCTGATCCACGTTTCACATCATCAAGGCTTATATCACCAATCCAATTGATATAGATCCAACCATTTTTCTGGTCGATTTCGGCTTCGTAAAAAATCCGATCTTTTGAATCTCTAATAATCTGTTTGTTCATGATGTATTAGTTGTCCTCATTAAAAAATTTAATGATGGAAAAAGATTTAGAATAAGCATTGTAAACTTTACTAATCTTTTAAATCAAGACTAAAACTTGGTTACCGAAGTATATAAAAAAAGCCAACTCTTTGGGTTGGCTTTTTAAACTCTAATAATATCTATCTTCTTCTTCTCTTAGGTCTTCCACCTGCACTAAAATCTCTTTCCGGACGCTTACGATCTCCACCAGTTCTTTTAGGGCTGAATTTAGGGCTTGAGAATGAATCTGTTCTCTTTACTCTAGGCCTGGCATCATCATCAGGGTTTACCCTAATGCTCCTGCCTTCAATTTCTACTCCTTTAAAGCTATCTGCAAGCGTTTTATCTTGAGTAGCATCAACATCAAAGTATGAACAGTTTTTCTGTAAAGAAAGGTCTCCGAAGAACTTACGATTAATGCCTGAAGTATCCGCTAAAAAGTGAATCATATCCGGATTGGTCATTCCATCGATCGAACCCACATTGATGAAATATCTATTGAAACCGCCCTTATCACGTTTTTCAGGAGAACCACCATGTGTTTCGTTCAAGTCAGAATCTTCTGCACCTGGTACTGTAATGTGATCAAGTTGCGTCGTGATCAAGCGCTTAAGAATATCCTCTTTGCTTAATTCACTGAACCTACTCTCCACTTTACTCAAAATAGAATCGGCCTGCTCATCTACTGTTGTGTTGATGATAAGGTTAGCCCAGTTATTAATTCTGCTAGATTTAAGTTCCTCTAAAGTCGGCACTTCAACACGTTCGAAGGTCACCTTGATTCTTTTCTCTAACTCAGTGATTTTTCTACTTTCTCTTGGGTTGATGAAAATTAAGGAAACACCTTTCTTTCCAGCACGACCAGTTCTTCCACTTCTATGCGTGTAGCTTTCTAATTGATCTGGAAAACTATGGTGGAGCACGTGAGTCAAGTCGCTTACATCAATTCCTCTAGCCGCAACATCGGTAGCGATAAGCAATTGCATTGAACGTGTTTTGAATCTCTTCATTACGGCATCTCTTTGCTGCTGCGAAAGATCCCCATGCAATGCTTCAACGCCATAACCTAAATGACCAAGTTCATCAGCTATTTGCTGTGTTTCAATCTTGGTACGGCAAAACATCACCCCTCTCATGTCAGGTTGAAGGTCCATAAAACGTCTTAACGCAGGAATCTTGTTAGATGCCTTGGTGATTACGTATTTATGAGTAATATCCTTGTTACTCTTCTCTTGTGCATTGATTGCTACTTCGAGAGGATTTTTCATGTACTTGCTTACAATCCTTCGAATTTCGTTCGGCATGGTAGCCGAAAAAAGCCAAGTCACTCTGCTTTCTAAGGTATGAGAAAGAATTTCATCAATATCTTCCTTAAAACCCATGTTGAGCATTTCATCAGCTTCGTCAAGTACTACATACTTAACGTTGTCTAATTTTACTGCTTTCCTTTTGATTAAATCAATTAATCGGCCTGGAGTGGCTACTATGATTTGCGTTGGTCTCTTTAGCGCCTTAATTTGGTTCATAATGGCCGCACCGCCATAAACCACTTCAATATTAAGGGCTTTATTATTTTTTGCAAAACTCACAATTTGTTGTGCAGTTTGTTGCCCTAGTTCACGTGTTGGAGCCATCACAATGGCTTGAGTAGATGGATCTTTGTCATCGATTAAATCAATCAATGGAAGACCAAAAGCAGCTGTCTTTCCCGTTCCAGTTTGAGCTAAACCAATAAAGTCTGTTGGGTCGTTTTGCAACAGCATTGGAATCGCCTTCTCCTGGACAGGTGTTGGAGTATCGAACCCCAGTTGATCAAGAACTTCAATTAAAGATTGAGAAAGTCCTAGTTGTTTAAAATTATTCAATAAGTCTTTGTTAAATGAACCGCAAAGGTAGCTAGATCATTCGGTATTAATGGTGTGATCGTCTGGTTATTTGGTGTTTACCTTTTTTATTTAGGCTATAATCTTCAAACTATTCTTCGGGATCAAAGAATATTATTCTGAATTAGCTCTAAAAAGCATTTCAAAACCCAATAAAAATAAACAAGGGCAGCCAATCAGCTACCCTTATTTATCTCACACTAAAATGTTTTAAAATTATTTTTCAATAAAAGAAAGCTCCACCCTTCTGTTAAATGCTCTACCTGAAATAGTGCGATTAGTGGAGATAGGCGTATCCTCACTGAAAGTTTTAACTTCCATTTGATTCACATTTACACCTTTCGCCAGAAGATAATTATAGACCTCAGTATACCTCCTGACGCCTAATGCCACATTGTACGGGTTGGTTCCATAAGCATCAGTATGTCCAGCTACCATTATGCGAATCTCTCTGTTTTCTTTTAACAACTCGGAAGTTTCATCTAAGCGTTGAAAAAACTCTGATTTAACAGTATGTCGATCAAAATCGAAAAACACATTAGGTAACTCAATTTCCTT
This sequence comes from Roseivirga sp., assembly GCA_047636255.1. Classification (GTDB taxonomy): domain Bacteria; phylum Bacteroidota; class Bacteroidia; order Cytophagales; family Cyclobacteriaceae; genus Roseivirga. The sequence goes on from JBLIKG010000164.1 coordinate 3,475, forward strand.
TTCAGCAAGAGCAGCAACAATAACTACTTCCTTCTTAGGCTCCTCAACAACTTCAGGTGCAGCAGCAGCAACTTCTTCAACCACCTTTTCTACGATAGGCTCTGCCTCTATAACTTCTCTCGCCACAATACCTTCAATTGATGGAGGAGCAATCTTTAGGTTCGTAGGATCAAGATCCCATCCATTGATCATTTTCACATAGATAGTGGCGTCATCCTTCTCACAACCTACATAAAAGTTTTGATCAATATCAAATTCATCTCGAAACAAGACTCTGATCGTATGCTGCTTTTCATAAATAACATTACCATCAGTTTCGGCACGTAAGCCAAAAGATCTCTCAATTGGCATTACCATTTTGTAAACACCGTTTTGATCTGTTGTGGTAGTCATAATTTCTGAATCTTCTCCTACCACGCTAATTTTGGCATTGGCTACTGGTGTTACTCCATCACATTCTAAAAATTTACCTTGAATTTGAGATTTATTAAACATCAATACTCTATAAATATCTACCTGACCATAACCTTCAGGTCTACTTGAAGAGAGATATGCGAATTTTCCATACAGCGTAAAGAAAGTATCATCGTTAGGCAAATTGAACGGTGCACCCATATTCTCTGGCGCATTGAATTTATTAGTTACGGTATCATAAGTAGTCTTGAAAATGTCGTAACCACCCATTGAATCATGTCCTCGTGAAGAAAAGTAGAATGTACCATCGCCAGCCACAAAAGGTGCATCATCATTCAGTGGTGTGTTAAGTTCCTCTATAGCTCTAGGCTTCTGCCATTTACCATCTGCACCTTTGTGCATCATATACAAATCAAGATTTTCAGTTTCATGATTCACGTCAGAGGCATAAATCATAGAATTTCCATTATTATACATGAAGGCATGTGAATCCCATCTTTTTGAATTAATGGGCAATGCTTCCCTTTTTGACCAGCTACCATCCTTTTGTTTCTGTGAAATAAATAAATCTTCATCATAAAAAGTAATTAGTGTGCTGTCATTATTAAAGAGTTGAATTGGAGCTTCATTAGTAGATGCACTTGAAAATCCTTCAAGTGGGTTATCCTTATCCCATTCATCAATATCATTCATATCAGCTGTCAATACTTGCTCATAAGCTTCTCCATCATCCGCCACCTTACTCGTACCTGCTCTTCTTGCCGTAAAATAGATACCCCTTTGATCACCAGTCACTACTTGACTGTATTCATTACCTACGGTATTAATATTTGGCCCTAAATTCTTGATAATCACATCCTTCGGGTTTGGTAAATATTTCTTTGCATTTTGGATGTTATTACTGATGAGCAGATATTCTGGACGTAGAAAATCATCTAAATCCTGAAGCCTGGCTCTTCTAACAGTTCTTTCAGCATCTTCTACTTGCTCGTTTAGTAAATAGGCCTTAGCAAATTTAACCCAGAAATATGGACTCTCTTCAGCATAAGGTGTAGCTCCAGAGAAAAGAGTAATTGCCTTTTCTAGTCGATATCTTTCCGTATGACAAATAGCTGCTAGAAATTTAGCTTCGTAATTATTAGGCTTCTTGTCGATGATGGGTTCAAGAATACTTAAAGCAACTTCCCAGTCTTCTTCTTCCATTGCGGAATAAGCCTTATTCAGATTTTGAGCACGTGCAATCGTCACGGTGCATAAAATGAGTATTGAAAAAAGGATAACTCTTTTCATAATAGCAGTATATAGTTTTTAGTTAAGTATTTGACTAACAGCAAAAAGTCAGATCGAAAAAATGATGGCAGGCTGAGGTTACGTTGTCAGACAAAGATAACGAAATTAGAAAGAAAAGATCATATTTAAAAAGCCTTCAT
>JBLIKG010000165.1:0-5315 GCA_047636255.1 Roseivirga sp.
TCAGGCATTGAATGTGCCCAGCGACGGGATTCCCTACCCTTTGTTTTGCTTTTCGGGGCTCATGCTCTGGAATGTATTCTCTACTGGATTGAGTGGGGCGGGAAACTCCATGGTCTCCAATGCCAATATCATCAAGAAGATCTACTTCCCCCGATTGATCATTCCCATGAGCTCAATCTTGGTAGCCGTTTTTGATTTCTTCATGGCTTTCTTGGTCTATTTGGGGCTGGTACTTTATTACGGGTTTGGCCTAAGCTGGGAATTGCTCTACATGCTTCCGCTCAGTTTACTTTTGACCATCATTGCCACCTTTGGGCCCGGGACACTCATTGCCGCATTGAACGTCAAGTACCGCGACTTTCGCTACATCTTGCCCTTCACGATTCAGATCCTTCTTTTTCTCACCCCTGTTATTTACCCCATCTCAATGGTGGCCAATTACCCTTGGCTCCAAAAAGGGTTGGCATTGAACCCCATGTACGCGCCCATTACCCTCATCCGAAATGTCCTGGTCGATCGACCGCTTGACATGGAGATGGTGGCAGTCAGCATTGCCTCTGGACTGGTATTTCTTTTGATTGGAATTCTGTACTTCCGAAAAACAGAGCGTTATTTTGCAGATTTGGCATAGATTCGAAGCCATATATATGAAAGCATTTTTTAAATCATGTCTAAAAAAAATTGGTGTGAGGATGTTCTTTGAGGGAACCATGCCTCTTGGATTCGATCCTATTTTAGATATCAGGAACCATTTTGAAAATTATGAGTTTAAGCTCATTATCGATGCAGGTGCCAATGTTGGTCAATCCGTGGTTTACTTTAAGAAACAGATTCCATCGGTTGAAGTGATCTCTTTTGAACCTGTCAGTAGCACATTTGCGGAGCTACGTAAAAACACATCTGGTTTTGACAAGGTACATCTTGAGCAAAAGGCGCTGGGTGATATTGAGGGCATAGAAAAAATTGAAATTAAGACGAATAATTTGTGGAATACTCTCAAGACAAAATCGATTCATGGAGTCTTTGAAAGTGTTGAAGTAATTACACTTGATAAGTATTTTGAGAAAAAAGGTTTAGGTCATATATCCTTACTCAAAGTTGATGTAGAAGGATTTGAAGAAAATCTTTTTGAAGGTTCTAAAGGGATATTACGACATGGGCATGTGGATTTTATTCTTGTAGAGGTTGGCATTAATCATGATGATAATAGCCATTCATATTTGGAAAATGTCAAGCATCAATTGGAAGGTTTCGGATTTCATTTCATCCATTACTATACGCCTGCTTTGGTAGGAAAATCAGGACACTTTGCCAATGCTCTCTTTTATGATTCGAAAAGACTTAAATATGTATAACCTACCACATCTGCTTTCAAGTCATTTCTTCCTTCTTTCGTTTCCATTAAGTTTAGTTTAATGAAGCCAATAGTAGAGGTCAAAGGATTGTGGAAGGAATACCGCCGTGGTGCGCAAAAAGAGAAGTACCTGAGCCTGCGCGATAATGTCTTCAGCACCTTTAAGCCATCAAAAAAGAAAGAATCTTTCTGGGCTTTGGAAGACATCAATTTTGAAGTATTTCCGGGCGATAGTTTGGCCATCATTGGCAAGAACGGAGCGGGCAAATCAACCTTGCTGAAAATCCTTTCCAAGATCACCCCTCCCACCAAAGGGGAAATTACCCTGAGAGGGAGATTGGCTTCTTTGCTCGAAGTCGGCACGGGCTTTCACCCTGAACTGACTGGACGCGAGAATATTTATCTCAATGGGTCCATCCTCGGATTGGGACGAAGCGAGATCAACCGTCAGTTCGATGCCATCGTTGAATTTTCCGGTGTGGAAGCTTTTCTAGACACTCCCCTCAAGCATTATTCATCGGGAATGCAGTTGCGGTTGGCGTTTGCAGTGGCAGCACATTTAGAGCCTGAGATCTTGGTGATTGATGAAGTGCTCGCTGTCGGCGATTCTGCGTTCCAGCAAAAGTGCATTGACAAAATGACTGAAGTAAGTCAAAGTGGTAGGACAATCTTGTTTGTTAGTCACAACATGCAGGCAATAAATAACCTATGTAAGAAAGGTGTTCTCCTTCAGGAGGGGAAGCTCATGCTGAAAGGCAGCATAGAGGAGATAATCAGTGGCTATACTTCAGGTGGAACTTCCTACGGGCGAACGATAGATCTAACTCAAATTACGGACCGACGAGGGGCTCAAGTCCTCCGTTTCAGAGAACTGGAATTGAACAAAGAATCTTATCGATCAGGAGAATCAGCTGAAATACGGCTAAATTTGATTTCTACTGGCGCTGATAAATTTCTGGATTTGGATTTTGGCTTGGCGGTTCAAGACAGTCTGAACACAACTATTTTTCATCTATCCAATCGTTTTTTATCATTTAAAGTGGATCGACACGAAAAAAATGCTACTTATTTATTTCGATTTGCTCAATCCCTCAAGCCTGGAAGCTATAATTTGGTTTTATTCATTCGAGCAAATGACACTGTCGAGGATTGGCTTACACTGAACAATGCATTGAAGATTGAAGACGGCAATATTTATAATTTCAACAATTCGGAGTCTATTAGTGGTGTAGTTCAACCGGAATTTGAATTTAAAGTCGAATAGGATGGATTGGAAGAGGGGATTAACAAAAATGCTTATTCGTTTTGGCTATAGAGTTTTGAATCAAAAGGTCGTTGCCATTGCCCAACAATTGATAGGTGTTGATATGGGCACCGACGCATCCAATTCAGGTGAAGACTTTGTGCTTTCAAGGATTATTGCGTCCAACCCTGATGTCAAAACGGTTTTTGATGTTGGAGGGAATAAAGGAGATTACACCATGTTGCTCCGAAAAAGATTGCCAAATACCCATGTTGAAATTTTCGAACCAAATCCTGAATGTCATTCATATTTAGAAGAGCTTATGGGTTCAACATTGCATCGTGTAGCTCTCTCGGATAAAGACGGTGAAATGACTTTTTATACTCATTCTCAAATCGAAGGTTCAGCACATGGAAGTTTGGTTAACCATTTTGAAGGCAATCGGGATTCAAACTATAAACAACATCCTGTTCTAGTTCAGCGTCTGGACACGATATTTGCCGAAGGGCTAGTTGCGCTGCCTGACTTTATGAAAGTGGATACCGAAGGTCAAGATTTAAAAGTGCTTATCGGAGCAGGGGATTACTTGAAAGATATTTCGTTCATCCAATTTGAGTTTAACGACATGCACGTATATTCTAGAATTTTCCTCAAGGATTACTACGATCTTTTAAGTGATTTTGATATTTATCGGATTGGCAACAATAAGCTCATCGACATAAGGGAATACAGTACCAATTACGAAATTTTCAGATTTCAAAATATCCTGTGCGTAAACAATAAATTAGAACTCGACCTAAATCGTTTTTTTTAACATTGGAACTACTCAAATCATATGATCCATATACCGTTCGGCGAAATATTCCTGAAAATTTTAGCGAGGAGGATCGTGCCTTATTCCATCACGAATTAGAACGGCAATTTGATGGGTTTCGAATTGTGTCATATTGTTCTGTATGGATTGATAGCGGCGGTTTAGTAGCTAAAAAATTCAGTCTTGTAGAGAAAGAGTCATTAGTCAACCTTCGTATTGGTAAGCACGAGTCATTTAAGTGGGTAAAACAATCTGCTAAACTTCACGCTAAAAAGAGGAAGGCTCACGTTGAAAAGGCTATTTGGATTACGGAAAGATGGAGCCACGGATATTTTCATTGGTTCTGTGACGCTTTGACAAGGTATTTCATACTTCCTGAGAAAAAATTAGACTATATCATCATTCTACCTGCTCATTATGCAGAATTTTCTTACATAAAGGCTTCTTTGGCATATCTTGATCTGAAGCACTTTTTTGTCAGTAGGGGAGAAAAAATATTTGCGGAGAACCTAATTATGGCTGAGCCCACATCAAAAACGGGTAATTATTTTCCTGAAGCCATTCGTAAAGTATCGTCAGCGTTGAAATTTTCAGCTAATCCTGAATTGAGCAATAAACGTTTTTACATTAGTCGTAATAAGGCGAAAATCAGACAGCTATTGAATGAAACAGAATGCCTGCCGATTTTAGAAAAGCACGGTTTCTCTTTGGTTTATTTGGAGGATTATTCCTTCACTGATCAAATGGAACTCATGGCGACTGCCGAAGCTATCATTGGGGTTCATGGTGCGGGGTTTACCAATTTATTGGCATGTCCCAGGGGAACAATAACTATTGAAATTAGAGGAGTAAATGACAATAAAAACAACTGCTTTTTTTCATTGGCTTCGGCTTTGGATTCACCGTATTACTATATAAAAGCTAGTGAAAACCCAACAGCTTCTGATTGTGTGGGTAATGTGTTTCTAGACCCAGCAATACTAGATAATGCCTTGAAACAAATCTTTCCAGAAAAGTAAATTATGGCAGTACAGTTAGTAACGGGAGGTCTTGGATTTATAGGTAGTCACCTTGTGCGCTCTTTGCTTGGTGCTGCTCACAGAGTTGTGGTAGTTGATGACTTGTCCAATCACGCTCCGGAATCTCTCGAAGAGTTTTCTACTTCTGAGAATTTTCAATTGATCAAACACGATATCTCCAGTCCATTGCCTGCTATCGAAATGCCCATTGATAAAGTCTTCCACCTTGCGGCTTTGGTAAGCGTGCCCGACTCCTTTCAAAATCCATTGCGCACACATCAGGTCAACGAAACGGGTTTGATCAATGTCTTGGGTTTTTGCCGAAAACAGAATGTGAAAAGGCTGGTCTATGCCTCCTCCTGTGCCGTGTATGGGAGCTCTGATAATATACCACTTAAAGAGAGCGAAACAGCAAAACCTGAATCTCCTTATGGTTTAACCAAACTGAACAACGAATATTACGCGCGCTTTCACCATCAGGCTTACGGCACATCTTCCGTTGGACTGCGGTTTTTCAATGTATATGGCCCCGGGCAAAAGCCCGATTCTGCCTACGCAGGAGTGATATCGATTTTTATGGATCGGGCCATGAACAATAAGCCTGTGACGATTTACGGCGATGGCAGTCAAGTACGGGATTTTGTTTTTGTAGGTGATATTGTGGATGCCCTGATCTCAGCTTCGGAGAGTGATGTTGAACTCGATGTATTTAATATCGGTCGAGGGATTGAAACTTCGGTGAATGATTTGTTTCATACCATCAGCAAAATCACGGGCTATAAACAATCGGCCAATTACACGCCTCCGCGAATGGGAGATGTGATGATCAGCTGTTCTGACCCATCCAAAATTAGCGAACAGATTGGCTATTCAGCGAAATGGTCT
>JBLIKG010000166.1:0-5249 GCA_047636255.1 Roseivirga sp.
AGGTTCAAGTTCAGAATGAAATCCCATTCTGGGAATCAATAAAGTCTCGGCAGTTCAGTTAGGGCTTTGAACAATTCTATCTATTTTTGTCGAAAATATTTAAGACGAATGAAAGCTGTCGCAATGATCCCTGCCCGCTATGATGCAAGTCGATTTCCAGGAAAACTTATGGCTGATCTAGAAGGAAAGTCAGTGATTCTAAGAACCTATCAAGCCACCACTGCAACTCAGCTCTTTTCAGAAGTTTATGTAGTTACCGACAGTGAAATCATCAAAGATGAAATTGAAAATAATGGCGGCAAAGTAATCATGAGTAAGCAACAGCACGAAAGCGGAAGCGACCGTATCGCTGAAGCAGCAGAAAACATAGATGCGGATATTATCATCAATGTTCAAGGCGATGAACCCTTTACTCAAGTTGATACTTTGACAAAGTTATTAGCTGTGTTTGAAGCAGATACCAAAAAAGAAATTGATTTAGCTTCGCCCATGAAGCGTCTTAAAATCAACGAGCAAATCCAAAACCCTAATAATGTCAAAGTGATTGTGGATCAAAATAATTTTGCCATTTATTTCTCAAGATCACCGATCCCCTACCCTCGCAATCAAGAGATTGAAATCCCCTATTTCAAACATATTGGGATTTACGCATTTAGAAAACAGGCCCTTCTTGACTTCAAGAAAACACCAATGACTCCCTTGGAAACAGCAGAGAAAATTGAGTGTATTCGTTATTTAGAAACTGGAAAGAAAATTAAAATGGTGGAAATTGATCATGTTGGAATTTCGATCGACTCACCAGAAGATCTTCAAATGGCAAAGGAATATTTGGCTTCGGCTAACAAAATCAATTAAGTACAGTTCAATAAAAAAGAGAAAACTATGAGCAAAATAACATTAGGAGGTAATCCAATTAACACATCAGGAGTTCTACCTGCTATTGGCGAAAATGCCAAAGCCTTTAATCTAACCAAAGTCGATTTATCACAACTTACTCTCGATGATCTTAAAGGATCGAAAGTTGTTTTGAATATTTTCCCAAGTGTAGACACAGGTACTTGTGCTGCTTCAGTTAGAAAGTTCAACGAACAAGCTGCAGCTTTGGAAAACACTAAGGTAGTTTGTGTTTCAAGGGATTTGCCTTTTGCTCAAGCTCGTTTTTGCGGAGCGGAGGGCATTAAAAATGTAATCATGGCCTCAGATTTCGCGTCTGGTCAATTTGGCAAAGATTATGGATTAGAAATTATCGACCCACCCTTCATGAACCTTCATTCAAGAGTTGTTGTGGTACTTGATGAAAACGGTAAAATCGTTTATACGGAGCAAGTTCCTGAAATCGCTGACGAACCGAACTACGACAAGGCATTGGCCGCAATCAAATAATTAAAAGTCCTCGATTGAGGACTTTTTTTTACTCTTGCAACTATAGGGAGCAAGCATAAACGCCATTCCTACATCATTTTCGGAAATATAACCCTCAGTCAACTCACATAATTCACACCAATCTTGATCAAGATAATTCTACCGATAACATCTTACGAGCATGATTATTAGGTATAATTTCTTAGTTTAAAGCGTTGAAACGCGAATTATGGAAAGAAGACACTTTATTCAAAAATCTGCCCTCGGTGCAGCAGGTATTATGGCCTCGACTCCTTTACTCTCAAGTATGATGTCCGAAAAAATTCAATCTTTTGGCTTTCAGGTGTTCACTGTACGCGATGTAATCCAAAAAGACATGGCTGGAACCCTCAAAACATTGAAGAAAGCAGGCTACGATTATGCCGAGTTTTTTGATTTTGGAGGAGGTAAAATCTTGGGAAAATCTATTGCGGAAGCCAAACAAATTATTGAAAAATCTAAAATTGACGTTAAGAGTATTCACGTGATGACCGGTGCCCAAGCTCCAGAAATGACAGGCTCACTAATCAATGAATGGCAAAGAGGCGTGGATGACGCAGCAGAACTAGGGGCAGAATATTTAGTTTGTGCCTATCTATTAGATTTTGAAAGAAAAACGCTTGACCAATACAAGCAATTAGCAGAGCTTTTCAATAAAGCAGGTGAAGCTTGTAAAAAGTCAGGAATCCAATTCGCCTATCATAATCACGATTTCGAATTTCAAGCAATTGATGACGTAATTCCTTATGAATTGTTACTCAGCGAAACTGACGAGGACTTGGTGAAAATGGAGCTTGATATTTACTGGGCGCGTTATGAGGAGTTAGATCCGATCAAGCTTTTCCAAAAGAACCCAAAACGTTATCCATTATGGCATGTTAAGGACATGGAACTTGATAATGACCACATCATGACAGAAGTTGGAAACGGGATCATTGACTACAAACAAATATTTGCACACGAAGCAGATGCCGGCATGAAATACTTTTTCGTAGAACAAGACAGGAACTGGAAAGTAGACCCAGTAGAAAGCTTAAAAACGAGTATCAAGCACTTAAAAGGGATTAATTACTAAACTTAAATACACGCTAAAAAGGCCTTAATGAATTCTCATTAAGGCCTTTTTATTTACCACCGGTCGGTACCGAAGGTCAGACCGCATTATTTATTTACCACAACAATCAGCTCGGCACCGCAAGTCAGACCTTATTGAAAGACACCTCCACTCCGTTTCGACCAACTATATCAAAAGCGTTGTTCTCATGGTTTCAATTGATTAGATTGTTTGGATAAACCATTAACTGAACAACAATGAAGAATATCACAAGAGTCATTTGCATGGCTGCTTTACTTTTTCCGGTTGCGCTTTTTGCTCAGAAAGAAATAGTAATAGAACCAGCGACCATTACTATGGAGGTAGGTCAATCCAAGCAATTAAAAGCTTACGTAATGGAAAACGGAAAAAAATTAGATGAAGCCGTTAACATAGTTTCTAGGGCAAGAAGATCCCTATCCATCGATTCTACTAAAATGGCCTTTGCTATCGCGCCTGGCGTACATGACATTATAGCCATCGCGGCTGGTGTGAGGAAAGACTTTATCATCACCGTTAATTACCCTGAATTAGCAGAAATTAAAATCGAAGAGATCCCTGAAAAAATCTACGCTGGTACCCCAATCGAATTAAAGGTAAAAGTGATTGATAAATCAGGTGCCGTTCGCAACAATGTAGAAGTTACATTCGAAACGAAGTCGGCAACCATCGCAAATGTAGATGCCTTTGGAATGGTGAATACGATGGTGCCTGGTAAGGCTACCATTACTGCCAAAGCAGAAGGAATTAGCAATACCATCACCATCAATGTAGTAAAGAATCCAATTGTTTCCATTCAATTAGAAGCCGATGGAAATGAAGCAAGAACAGGTGATGTATTCCATTTCAAAGCAAAAGCCTTGGATAAAAATGGTAACGAAATCCAAGACGCTCCTATCTATTTTTCCTTCAATGGAAAGTCTGACAACGTTTCTCAAAGTGCATCAGGTTTGATCAAACAAGATGGTCGCTTTGTAGCAGACGAAGCCGGAAAGTACGTGATCACTGCTTCTTGCGGAGTGGCTTCTGCTTCAAAAACCGTTAAAATTGAAGCAAGAGAAGTCGCTAGAAAAATAGAATTAGTTGGTCATGGTGCAGTGAGCGACAAGCATACTTCAGATTTCTGGGTGTGGGAAGGCGTTGACGGAAGAGACTATGCCGTAACAGGCACTTGGGGCGCGGACGGAACAGCCTACTTCTGGGATGTAACTGACCCAGCAAGTATTGTAAAAATTGATTCTATTCAAGTAGATGCAAGAACCGTGAATGATGTGAAAATTTCTGAAGACGGAAAAATTTGTGTAATCAGCCGTGAAGGTGCTTCAAATCGTAAAAATGGCTTGGTAATCATCGATGTCACCAATCCTCGTGACGTAGAAATCCTTTCTACTTTTGACGAAAACATGACTGGTGGAGTGCACAACGTATTCATCGACAAAGGATATGTATATGCCTTGAGTGGTGGACAAAAATATTTTGCTATCAACATAAAAGACCCAAGAAAGCCCTTCGCAGTTTCTAAATTTGAATTAGATACGCCAGGTCATTCTATCCACGATGTTTGGGTGGAAGATGGAATTGCCTACTCTTCTAACTGGAGCGATGGCATTCAATTGGTGGATGTTGGCAATGGCATTGCTGGCGGTTCACCTGAAAACCCTAAGCAATTCGCTAGTTATGCGTATCCAAACAAAGCCAATCATGCAGCATTCCCTTTCAGAAGCCCATCTACAGGTAAGTTCTATGTCATTGGTGGTGACGAAATCTTCCCTTACGGATTGAATATGGATGGCCCAAACATGGCTGGTGGCTATTTGCACATCATTGACTTTACAGATTTAGATAATCCAGAAGAAATCGCTCGTTTCGAAATACCTTATGCTGGTTCACATAACTACTGGATTGAAGGAGAAACACTTTATGTAGCCTTTTACAATGCTGGTGTACGTGTAGTCGACCTTAGCGGTGAGTTAATGGGAGACTTAAGAAAGCAAGGCAGAGAGATTGCTTGGATTATACCGAACGATCCGAATGGCTTCGTGCCAAATGCTCCTTTCACTTGGGGTGCGCAGGTGCATAAAGGACATGTTTTCTACTCTGATTGGAACAGTGGATTATGGTCTGCTAAAGTGGAACCTGAAAAGCCAAAAGCAACCAAAATTCAAAGCAAGTAATTAATTTGATGTTTGCTCTTATGGCTGCTGGAAGTGGTCATAAGAACAAACTCAATCTGAAGCAGAAATTTCAATTCGCTTTGATTCATAAATTAAAATCCAATGAAAAAATTCTTAGTCATCGGTTTATTCTTGCTGCTTGCTGTATCCATGCAAGCGCAAAGTTATTATGTATATGTGACGGCCGAATCGGAAGATGAAGTATCACTGATCAAGTTTGACGGTAAAAAAGCAGAAACTATCAAAACAATCCCTGTTGGTGTTTGGCCAGCAGAAAATGAAGGGCCTCATGGTATCACCATAGCGCCTGATGGCAAGCACTGGTATTTGAGTTTAGCCCATGGCAATCCTTATGGAACGCTCTACAAATTTGAAACGGGTACTGACAAGGTCGTGGGGAAAGTTCAATTAGGCTTGTTTCCTGCCTCAATGCAAATTTCACCCGTAACAGGGCTACTCTATTGCGTAAACTTCAACCTACATGGCGATATGGTGCCTAGTTCTGTTTCTGTGGTAGATGTAGAGACCATGACGGAGTTGACACAAATCACTACAGGTGCCATGCCGCACGGCTCAAGACT
>JBLIKG010000167.1:0-5228 GCA_047636255.1 Roseivirga sp.
TAATAAATCTGTTGCGACCCGCGACACTTTGAAACTGCCGAAGAGATAATGTTTGAAAATTTCAACATAGGAATCGCTGATATCAAAGCCCTCTAAAGCCATCAGTAATTCCCCCAGAATACTTGCGTTTTCTGGTTCCTTTAAAGCTTCTAGCATTAAAGGAAGAGCAAGCTCATTCTTCTTTATCAAACCAAGTGTTCTTGCAGCAATCAACCGCGCTTCGGTATCATTGCTCTTAAAAAGCTCAATTAATTTCAATACTACCTCTTCTGTACCTACGCTTGCGAGGTAGTTAGACGCATTGAAACTCTTATCATTTAATTCTCCTGTTATGTCTGCAAAGGCATTTTCAATTTCTTTCGCCATTATCTATTGTTCTCTTTTTGTTAATCAGTTATGCGTCAAAACTTCTTATTAATATTTTTCAAAAATAGCATTAACCATGATTTATATGATCACCTTGTGCGTATTAGTTAATCAAAAAAGATAAGCTTATGTCAAAGGAAAAAGAAGGTAAAGCTAAGAATGATAAGACAGCTCCTTTAAAGAATCTTAAGGAGAAAAGGGCGGAAAAAGCCGCCAAAAAGAAGAATAAAAAGGGATTAGGCTAAGCACCTATTTCAACAAATCAGAGGTTGTGTTGATCCAAAATCTAGGCACAACCTTATTTATTCAATTCGCCCTATATTAAAGCGGATCAACATGGAAAATATTTTTAAAGTTGGCCAAATCGTTTACGCCAAAGAAAACCCTGATTTAAAACTCAAAGTAAGAAGATACCTTAAAAGAATTTATTACTGCCAAGTGCCAAGCGACCCAGCGCATAAAGATTTCGCTTATTACGAACGAGAGATCAGCGCTTAATTTCCCTTACTCTTAAGCATCTTAAAGACTATATAAATCAAATATAGCCATGGTGCGCCATGAAAAAGCAGATCAAAATAGTCCATGGGCTGCATGCCATCTGCCCCACCCCAAAGCCACTTCAACTTTCCCCAAATATGGGGTTCAGGAAAAAAAGGAGCTAGCCCCAAACCTAGGGCTAACAACAATGGAAGCAATAGTTTGCTTCTATTTTCAGTTTTCTTATTCTCTTTTGACTTCGCCATTTTAAATTAATCCTTCACCCCTAATTTACCCAAAATAGTTCCCATAAGGCACCATTTTGTGAATGAGGATTGTAGCAAATTAGCACCTACAAAAGCGGTAAACCATAACCAGTTTTGGTCGACATAAATTGATAGCAATATGCTGATTAGGATAAAACTACCGGCTACTGCGTGTATAATTCTGTTTTTCATTTTTCTCTTCGTTTTAATTTTAATTTGATCTCTTGATGTCCATTACAGCGACATGAATTTTGGAAAGACTTTCCTCTGTTTCATTAATCAGATTGATTGCCATGAGCACATCATCAACATTCGTTTTTTGGACGAATGCATAAAAGAGTACTGATTGCTGCTCCCCTGCGCTTGATGCAAACCAGTTGTCAGACATTGACTGGCTTTTTGATTCGGTGTATCCTACGACATCAGTATAGGAAAAGGACTTTACTCCTGCTTTTTTAAGGGTGCCTTTGATTTCCTTTTCAAAAGCCCTCGCTGCTGTGATTATTAGTAATTCCATTTTAGTTTCTTTTAAGATTTATTTTGTCTCCCATTTTTTGCGTTCGGTCATGTAATAGATCAATGGCACAACGATCAGCGTAAGCATAGTAGAAACTATCGCTCCTGCTACTAATGAAATAGCTAAACCTTGAAAAATTGGATCGAATAAGATGATAGACGCTCCTATTACAACTGCGCCTGTGGTCAAAAGAATGGGTTTGGTTCGCACCGCGCCAGCATCTATGATGGATTGCTTAATTGAAGCGCCTTCGTTCAATCGGATTTCAATAAAGTCGATTAACAATACTGAGTTACGAACCATAATTCCAGCCAAGGCAATCATTCCTATGAATGAAGTCGCAGTGAAGAAGGCATCGAGCACCCAGTGGCCTAATACAATACCAACTAATGATAATGGTATGGCAATCATCATTACAATTGGTGTTTTAAAGTTCTGGAACCAGCCTACAATTAACATGTAGATGATGATGATTACGACCAAGAACGCAGCGCCTAAGTCTTGGAAGACTTCCATTGTGATTTGCCATTCGCCATCCCACTTTACAGTGAAATTTGATTCATCATCGGGTTGACCCATGTACATTTCGGCAACAGAATATCCATTCGGTACATTCATTTGCTCAATTTTTTCTGTCAGGCCAAGAATGGCATAGGCTGGGCTTTCCAAGTCACCCGACATATCGGCCAATACATAGACTACTCTTTTCTGATCCTTATGATAAATGGTCGCATGAAGTGTGTCTTTATGAATACGGACCAAATCGCTTACAGGCACCATATTTCCATTCGCACCTTTGATTTCGATAGACTGAATTGATTGCAGACTTGATTTATCTTGATTGTCCAATGCCAATACAATTCCAATGGGATCGCTTGACTCTTCATCATAGTAGTTAGAAATAGGGAATTCTTGCATCAAATAGCTCAGGTTGCCGACAACTTGCTGAGGAACAACGCCATGCATCATTGCTTTTTCTGCATCAATTTGAAGCGTATATTCTGTTTGTCCATGCTCAACAGTCCAGTCCACATCAACCACATCTTGAGTTTCATTTAATAAGGTCTTCACCTGATCGGCCAATTTGATTTGTTCAGCATAGTCTGGTCCATAGATTTCTGCAACAAGTGTAGAAAGCACTGGCGGACCCGGTGGCACTTCAACCACTTTTACATTCGCACCATGCCTTTGAGCGATCTCTAAAATCCTAGGTCTAACCTTCTTGGTGATGTCATGACTGGACAATTTCCTGTCTCCCTTATGAAGTAGATTCACCTGAATATCAGCCATATTGCTCCCTCCTCTTAAATCATAATGGCGCACTAAACCATTGAAGGTGATTGGTGCGGAAGTACCGATGTAGTTTTGATAACTGACAACTTCAGGTACGGTAGATAAGTATTGAGCAAGCTCTTTGGTCACGGCAGCGGTTCTTTCGAGTGTAGTACCTTCTGGCATGTCAATTACCAATTGAAACTCGTTTTTATTATCGAAAGGCAACATCTTTACCACAACAGACTTTGTATAAAACAAGCCCATTGAGCCCAAGAGCAGCACTAATGTGATACCCAACATTGTCCATCTTTTGCCTTTACTTTCTAAGAATGGCATCTCTATGGCCTTATATAGCTTGTAAATGAATGTCTTTTCGTGCGATTCTTCTTCCTTGTGTTCAGCACTCTCTTTTTCTTTTAAGAGATGGTATCCTAAATAAGGAGTGATAGTAAGCGCAATGAAAAGCGAAAGAATCATGGCTATTGAAGCACCAATTGGCATTGGACTCATATAAGGCCCCATCATTCCCGAAACAAAAGCCATCGGTAAAATGGCGGCTATTACAGTGAAAGTGGCTAGAATGGTTGGGTTACCTACTTCGTTAATGGCATAAATGGCCGCTTGCTTGAATGGCAGTCGTTTCGACTTGAAATGCCTGTGCATGTTTTCAGCAATGATGATACTATCATCCACCACAATCCCAACGACAAAGACAAGTGCAAATAGTGTAATTCTATTTAGCGTATAACCAAGCATGTAATAACTGAAAAGCGTTAGCGCAAAAGTGAGTGGAACTGATAGAAATACTACCAAACCACCTCTCCAGCCCATGGCCAACATCACTAGCACGGTTACGGCTATAATGGCCACACCTAGGTGCATTAACAACTCTCCTACTTTGTGAGAGGCTGTTTCGCCATAGTTTCTGGTCACTGCTACATTGACATCGGTTGGAATCAAGTTTGCTTTTAATCCTTCTACCTGAGCAACGATTTTATCGGCCACTTTCATAGCATCCGCACCCTTTACTTTGGCCACCGAAATGGTTACTGCGGGGTAATCAGAAGGGAAGTTCTTGTATTTTTCGTTGGCCTGACCGTATCCAAATGATACATAGTTGACCGCAGTGGAAGCACCATCTTTAATGCTGGCTACTTGACTTAGATAAACAGGAAGGTTCTTATTGATCCCAACCACCAGTCTTTCAACATCTTCAACCGAAGAAAGAAACTTACCCGTAGTGAGCAGGTATTCTTGATCATTCTGAACGAATTTACCAGACTGAGCACTACTATTACTGGCTTGAATAATTTGCATGATGCCCAAAGCATCGATATTATTTTCTGCTAGTTTATCTTTATCTAAAGTGATTTTAAGTTGACGAGTTCGACCTCCAATTTCTTTGGTGATAGAGACATCATTCACTTTTTCAATTTCTGAAGTAAGTTCTTCGGCAATTTGTCTAAGCTGAAAATCGCTATAATTTTCGCTCCAAAGGGTAAGCCCAAGCATCGGGACGTCATCGATAGATCGGGTTTTTACAATTGGTGGATAGACGCCTTCAGGAAACATGCCTTGATGTTTCATAAGCTCGTCATAAAGCTTTACATAAGAGCGCTCAACGTCTTCACCTACAAAGAATTGAATGATCAACACTGCTTGTCCATTCATAGACATGCTGTGAACATGTTCTACCCCTTTGATATTAGAGACGATCTTTTCCAAAGGTTTCACGACTCGGTTTTCAATTTCCTTAGGACTTGCCCCCGGATAGCCGATCATGATGTCGGCCATGGGTACAATGATTTGCGGTTCTTCTTCTCGTGGAATAAGAAAAGAACTGTATACTCCAATGATCATCAGGGCCACCATAAGCAGCACTGTGAGTTTAGAGTTGATGAACAGATTGGCAATTTTGCCTGAAATTCCTTCTTGCATGACTATTGATTTATATCGCGTCTATAGCTTGAGTGATCAGAATGTGACTTTTACGCCATTGTATAATTTACCATCGCTGCTGGCCACATAGCTCTCTTTCGATGTTAAGCCAGAAAGCACTTCTACCATTCCATCAGTTGATTTACCGAGTCTCAACCACCTTAAAAGGGCCACCTTGTCTTCGTTCACCACATAGACTCCAGTCAATTGGCCTTTTTTGATCAATGCGCTTTCGGGAAGTGAAATAATATTTCCAAGTGCTGCGGCTCTAGAAGGTTGAATCGATGCATTAATGAACATCCCTGAGAAAACCTCATCGTCAGCATTCTCAATGCTCAGTTTCACCATGTATTGACCACCTGTATTTGTGGCAGATTTACTCAATTCAA
>JBLIKG010000168.1:0-5220 GCA_047636255.1 Roseivirga sp.
CCAACATTGTCTTTGGAGCATGGAATTTCTTGAAAAAATGTGTTTTCTCCTGAATCTGGGCTTGGATCAGGACTTGGCTCTGATGCCGTTTTTTTACAGCGCCAAAGGATTACATTTTTAGGATCTACATGAACTTCACCATTCCTTAAAATATTCAACCTAAAATCTTTGGCAACGATAGTCGGAGGAATAGTATCAATGACTTTTACCAATAATGTTCCAAAATAAGTCTTCCCATTGGCTCCTAGACCTGTCACCGTAATATAATTATCACCAAGCTGTTTTGCATCGAATTTGGTTTGGCTCAATTCTCGAGTGCACCCAATTCCAGTGCAAGGCCAATAACATTCCGTTTTAAATAGTGCATCCTTATCAATCAAGCCTTGTCCGTTTGAATTCAGTGCAACAGTTTGTGGTTGAGCACAGGCCGTCATTAAAAAAGTCTGAAACTTTAAGCTAAAGGCACCTAGTTCTTCTCCTTCTGTGGGATTATCAACTACCAAAAAGTATGTTCGCCCTGTGATAAATTGAGAGGAAATGAGTTCTTCAGAATCCGAAGGATAACCCAAGGTTTTACTTTCAACTGGCTTTTCTCCATCAAAAACACCTAATTGAATATAACCTTTTGGAGCACCTGTGGTCGCTTGATTGACAGTTATGATTACTCGATCAGAAGTTGGCGCAACAAACTTGAACCAAACCGACCGGGTTGCTCGATCTCCCCAGCCCGATAGCCTAAATTCTTCTCCTGTTGCAGCTTTAGTAGTGAACTCACCAAGCTTTGAAAAATAATTGCCGTTAGGCCCGAACTCAACAACATGAGCATTTGACTTCAAATCGTTTTTTGGTGCTTGAAAAGCAAACAAATCTACTTTCGCCAGCACAAACAAAGTAAGCAGTACAAATAACCTACTCGAGCTTCTCATATCACTTATTTGAAGTAACTCAACTCAACCAAAAAGCGAGTATCTAAGGCTTTGAGCTGATCGTAAGCCCTTTTGTTGATTTTGATGATGATGTTTTCGTTATCCGTAGTTTTAGGAATTTCACCAACAACGCGAACATAAACTGTCAGGTTATTCATGCGGTTTTTCACCTTGATCACTGTACCTACTTTGGCCGTTTTGTGCAAGGCCAAAAATTTAGTTGAAGATTCATCTTCTACAATTAATTCAGCTTGCCCCTCTTCAATGATTTCTTCAAAAGGCTTGGCATCATATGCGTCCGATGGCTCTTTTTTCACTACCTCTTTAGGCACCTTCGCAGTATCTGATTTCGTAACCACCTTAGGATCTGCTTGTTTTGCCTTTTCCTTAGCAGGTTCAATTACTTCCTTTTTAACCACCTCTTCAGTTTTATTCACTACTGGCGTTTCTTCCTTCTTTACGGGGACAGCATAGGCCACGGCAATTTTAAGGGTTTGTCCAATAGATAATTCGTTTGACGTGAGCCCATTCAATTTCTTAATATCTTCAACATTGACATTGTATTGTCTTGAAATTGAAAAAAGCGTTTCGCCTGTTTTGACTACATGACTTGAAGCCGAAGTTGGATTGGCTTCGTTGACTGGTTTGTTGTAAGGAATGAGTAAGGTTTGACCGACTTGAAGTCCGTTGGCTAGCTCTGCATTTTTGTTTTTTATGTCGGTAACAGAAGTGCCATAGCGTCTGCTCAATGAATAAAGTGTTTGACCAGCAATCACTTTATGCATCACAAAGTACTTCTCTCCTTCTTTTGTTATCCCTAATGAATCTGCCTGGCTAAACGCTAAAAGGTTTACAAAACATCCCACCAACAAACTCAGCACTACTTTTCTCATAGATTTTCGATTAAATAACCTTTCATCTCTCGCTTCTCCTTAACAAATATAAGCTGTTCATTGACTATATAAAAAGTATCGGAAGCAAGTCCCTTTGATTGTTCGGCCAATACCTCTTTTAAAATGAGATTGCCAGAACCGTCAAACACAACTATCGTGTTTGACAAATTTTGTTCCAGCTTTTCGTGTGCCGAAATCAAAATAAGCCCATTATATTCCAAATAGTCACATGCTCCAACCAAATGTAAGTCTGCGAACTCTGCTAAAAATTGCTTCACTGTCTGGAAGTATGGGTTTTCTTCTGTGTAGTGAAACGGTAAAATTATGCCATTTGACACATTTTCTTGATCTAATTTTTCAGAATCAAGTTTAATCTCTTCTCCGGTGGTAATGTCTATTTTGAAAAAATCGTTTTCAGTTTCTTGACTTTTAAGTTTTAAAACTTGCCCTGAAAGCCCCAATACATTGACATTATCCACCGACCAAACTGCTTCCATTCTGGTGATTTCAAAACCAAAAAGAGAACGAGCCTCTATGTTTTGGGAGTCATTAAAAATTTGAAAAACAATAATGTTATCTACGAAAGCATAAATACTCACCCACCACGACTCATCAAAACTGATGGACTTCCATAGAAAGTTATGTTGCTTTAAATCATAAAGGGAGAAAGTTGCTTCCATCTTATCTCCTTCTCTACAACCGATAAGCAAATACTCGCCACTTAAAGCGGTTTCCCAAATATCGCTTGGGAAGGTTTCTGAAAACTGTAGATTTAGCTGTTTTAACAATTGGTTTCTTCGTATTTTGACACAAAAATAGCCTATTCAAAGGCCTATCAAAGCGATGTTGAAATTTGTACGAAGAATTAGCCTTTTAGGCTTGAGTGTTTTACTAGGCGTTAGCCTTATGGCGAAGTGGAAGCAGGATCAAAACCCTACACAAAAGAAAATTTTTGTGATGGAAATTAAGGCGGAAATTGATCCACGAATGAATCGTTATGTCGATTTGGCGCTTGACCAAGCCACCGTGGAAGATGCGGATATCGTGATCATTGAAATGGACACTTATGGTGGCGCAGTAAACGATGCTAACGATATTCGGACGAGAATTTTAGAGTATGAAAAGCCAGTTTGGGTATTCATTAATAATGATGCCGCCTCGGCTGGGGCTTTAATTTCAATTGCTTGTGACAGCATTTATATGGTGCCGGGTTCCAATATTGGTGCAGCAACCGTAGTCAATGGTGATGATGGCAGCCAAGCTCCTGACAAATATCAGTCGTACATGAGATCTATCATGAGATCTACGGCAGAGCAAAACGGCAGAGACCCAAGAATAGCCGAAGGAATGGTCGATGACCGGATAGAAATTGAAGGCGTAACAGAAGCGGGAAAAACCATCACCTTCACTAGTACCGAAGCCATTAAAAATGGTTTCTGCGAAATGGAAGTATCCAGTATAGAGGACATCCTTCAAAAAAATAATATTGAAAATTATAAGCTCATCCGATACGAGTTATCTGCTTCAGAACAGATTATTGCTTTCTTTCTCAATCCATTTATCAGTGGGCTTTTGATTCTTGTGATTGTTGGGGGAATATATTTTGAGCTTCAAACCCCTGGAATTGGTTTCCCTTTGGCCGCTGCGGGAATTGCCTTGATCTTCTATTTAGTACCCTATTACTTAAGCGGATTAGCTGCCAATTGGGAAATTGCAGTACTCTTTCTCGGGATTATTTTCATAGCGCTCGAAGTCTTTGTCATCCCAGGCTTTGGCGTAGCTGGTATTGCAGGCATTACATTTACTGTAGTCTCTTTGATCTTTATCATGATCGATAATGACTTCTTCAATTTCGATTATGTACCCTCGGGCGATTTAGCCACAGCTTCCACCGTAGTATTCGCGGGGATGTTTGGGGCAATGATCTTGATTTTCAGTTTGGGCTATCGTTTCACCAATTCAAAAATATTTCAAAGGTTTGCCTTAACAACTGAGCAAAGAAAAGCTGACGGCTACACTTCTTCATTTTACACTAGCGATTTGATGGGGAAAGAAGGCGTTGCCTTTTCGGTACTTCGACCAAGCGGCAGAGTAGAAATTGACGGTGATATTTACGATGCCTACACTCGTGGAGAATATGTTGAAAAGGGCGAAAAAATAACTGTAATTAGCCAAGAAGGAACTTCCTTAAGAGTAAGAACTACACCACATGTCTGATAACCCAAATGAATTTAGTCCAGAAAGCTTAATGATGAGCTTTGGACATGATCCCTCACTGGTGAGGAATTCGATCAAAAACCCAATTTTTCAAACTTCAACATTCGAATTTTCTACCGCAGAAGAAGGGAAAGCCTATTTCGAGAAGGTATATGGCGGTGGTGATACTGAGGACAAAAACAAGAGCTTGATCTATACACGGCTCAATCACCCCAATTTGGTGACTGCCGAAAAAAGACTTTCGCTGCTTGATGAATCGGAAGAATCTGCATTTTTCGAAAGTGGAATGGCGGCCATTACCACTTCATTATTAGAAATTTGTAAGTCAGGCGATTTAGTGTTGATGTCCTTTCCCATTTATGGAGGAACAGATTCTTTCATCAAAAACTTCCTTCCTAAGTTTGACATTCAATTTTTGGCCTTCGATCCAGAAATGTCAGAAAATGAGATTACCGAATTGATTGAAGCGCATCCTAGAAAAGAGCGTTTGGCCTGCATTTATGTAGAAACTCCAGCCAACCCAACGAATTCGCTTATCGATATCGAAATGGCCGTACGGATTGGTGCCAAGTATTCGAATCAAGGCCAAAAAGTAATTGTGGCGGTTGACAATACTTATATGGGACCGCTTTGGCAGAAGCCAATCACCTTAGGCGCTGACCTCATTATGTATTCTGCCACCAAATACATTGGCGGACATAGCGACATTATCGCTGGAGCTTGTTCAGGAAATGCTGCTCTCATAAGTCGAATCAAAAAATTGCGCAGCGGTTTGGGCTGCATGGCTTCTCCTTGGACCTCTTGGTTGATTAGCCGAAGTTTGGAAACCATTACTTTGAGAATGGAAAAGCAAGCCAGTAACGCTAGAAAACTGGCTGACTTTTTAAGAGATCACGCGAAAGTGGCGAAGGTCTATTATGTTGGTCATATCGATGAAAATCACCCTCAATACGAACTTTATAAAAGACAAATGACTTCTGGTGGAGCCATGTTGGCCTTTGATGTTATAGGTGGAGAAGCAGAAGCTTTCCGCTTTTTGAATGCCGTGAAACTGGCTAAACTGGCGGTAAGTTTGGGCAGTACAGAAACATTGACCTCTCACCCTTTTACCATGAGCAGCTCCAATATGACAGTCACAGACAGAGAAACAGTGGGCATTACACCCAGTATGATCAGAATCTCTA
>JBLIKG010000169.1:0-5212 GCA_047636255.1 Roseivirga sp.
GAATTTGAGCAAGAGTACTTCGGTAAGCTTACTGCATTTGTAAGAAATGAATACCAAACTCAAACTGTTTATCCGGCAGGAAATAACATCTTTAGGGCTTTCGATCGATGTAGTTTTGATAATGTAAAAGTGGTTATTCTGGGGCAAGACCCATATCATGGGCCAAATCAGGCGAATGGCTTATGCTTTTCGGTAAAAGAAGGAATTCCTTTTCCGCCTTCTTTGGTCAATATTTTCAAAGAAATAAAAGATGATATCGGCAAGGAGATTCCGCCACATGGATCGCTGGACCGTTGGGCCGACCAAGGTGTATTATTATTGAATGCTACACTTACGGTTAGAGCGCATGAAGCTGGCTCTCATCAGAATAAAGGTTGGGAGACTTTTACAGATGCCGTAATACAGCAATTAGCCACCAAAAGAAAAGGGATTGTGTATATGCTCTGGGGAAGTTATGCGCAGAAAAAAGCCGACTTTGTCAGTTCTGATGATAATTTAATTCTGAAAGCACCTCATCCATCACCACTTTCATCTTACAGAGGCTTTTTTGGCTGTAAACATTTTAGTAAAGCGAATGAATATTTAGAGGGAAAGGGGTTGAGTAAAATTAAGTGGTAATTCAAGCTTAAAACTACATTTCTGGCACCTATGACTGTTTTCTTTTCCTGAGGAACGAAGGATCTATGTAATAAATGATAGTTCCTTCGGGAAGGCTCAGGATAAAAGGAAATGGATAATTAGAGAATTTATGACTTGGGGTGACCTAGGCTCAAAACTTCAAAAAGTCATCCATTGTCTTTACACCACTTTGGCTTGGAAGCCATTCAGCAACGAGTAATGCGCTCATCGCAAAACCTTCACGAGAATGCGCAGTGTGGGTAATTTCTATAGAATCAACTTTGGAATTGTAGTAGATGGAATGTGTTCCTGGTGCAGGATCAACTCTTTCAGAAATAATCGAAAGCTCATTGGTTTGATCAGCAGGGGAGTTGATCCACTTTTCTTTTCGACCTACATTATCTAGAATGCCTTGCGCTAGAGTAATCGCAGTACCACTTGGTGCATCTAATTTATGCGTGTGATGAATTTCTTTTATGGCTACATCATAGTCGGCTTGGCCATTCATTAACTTGGCCAAAAACTGATTGACTTTGAAGAAGATATTTACACCAATGCTAAAATTGGAAGCAAAAAGATAAGTACCTCCATTAGCCTTGCAATAGGCATCAATTTCAGCTTTTTGATCTAACCAACCCGTTGTGCCAACGGCCACCGGAATTTTATGATCAATACACCATTTGATATTACTCGGGGCAGCATGCGGCTGACTAAAATCAATGGCAACATCAATTGTAGAAGTATCTAAACTTTCTAGTTCAGCTAGGTTATCAATGTTGATCTTAGCTGCGATGGTATGATTTCTACCTAAGGCCAAATGTTCTATCATTTGACCCATTTTTCCATAACCTAATAAAAGAATGTTCATCTCGATCTGATTGGGATGATGATGCCTATACCAACATAGGGAGTTCCGTTACTAATAGCACCCATTTTTGGTTTGAAAGTAGCGAGGTTGTCACTTACGTTAAAGCCCTTTAAGTGAGCATCTATAGAGGCGTCAATGATGTTTAATCCATAAACGCCTACAAGGGTAAGAATCACAAGGTCTCTGTTTTTTCTCCAAAAATCTGCTTGACGTCTAAAAGCGCGGAGTCTATTTTCACTGATTACTTCACCTGCATCTTTTTGGGCAAGCAGGTCTTTAACAGCATCAGTTGCAAGTATTCGATTGTCGTTATTGACATCAATATAATAGATTGCAAAACCTATTCCTGTATAGAGAATAGGCACTTTCCACCAACTGTCATTATAAATTTGACCTAAGCCAGGAAGCATTGCCGATAGGGAAGAGGCCCTCCGAGGGTCGTATTCCTTCTTGAGTCGTGAGGGTTGAATGGTATCGCCTTCAATGAGTCTGTCTGAAACAGAAGTTCCCTGAGCATTCAGCCCAAGTGAAAAAACAATTAAGTAGAAAGCGAAAAGATACTTCAACATTACAAATCAATGATCTCTAAAATACGGTTTAAATCTTCGGTAGAAACAAATGGAATTTTGATTTCTCCTCTGAACTGGCCATCAGCTTTTAGGTTTACCCTAGTTCCAAAGTGCGAAGATAGCTTGTGCTGAATTTGTTGCACTTCATAAGTTCTATGATTGCTATCGCCTTTTTCTGGTTTTGCTTTTGGCTCCGCAGGGTTCATCAAATCGCGTACCAGTTGTTCTACTTTTCTAACCGAAAGGTCTTCTTCAATGGCTTTTTTGTAGATATGAAGCTGCTTGTCGATGTCTTCGATATTGATCAAAGCGCGCGCATGCCCCATAGAGATTTTATTGTCTCTTAAACCAGCCTGGATATCTGGCGGTAATTTTAAAAGTCTTAAATAGTTATTGACAGTAGTTCTGTTCTTGCCAACTCGCTCTCCTAGTTCTTCTTGCTTGATTTTGCATTCGGAAAGTAACCTCTGATAACTCAAGGCAATTTCGAGGGCATTCAGGTTTTCGCGCTGAATGTTTTCTATAATGGCCATTTCCAACATTTGTTGGTCATCTGCCAATCGAACATAAGCAGGTATTGCCGTCAAACCTGCCATTTTAGAGGCCTGAAATCTTCTTTCCCCAGAGATGAGTTGATATTCACCATCCGCCAATTGGCGCACAGTAATGGGCTGAATGATACCCTGAACCTTAATAGATTCAGCTAATTCTTCTAATGCCGTCCTGTCGAAATGTGTTCGGGGTTGAAAGGGATTGACCTCAATTTGGTCGAGGGGAATTTCGTTCATATTACCCACAGAAGTGGTTTCGAAGTTATCATTCCTTTCTGAGTTTGAATCCTCTAAAAGAGCACCTAAACCTCTTCCCAATACGTTTTTCTTTCTGGGTGCTTTTGCTGCCATATGCTTTAACTTAATAATGAAAAGGGGAAATCCAATGCTAGGAAATTCAGCATCAAAAATACTTATTCATTTGGGTTTTCTAATTTAAACGATCTCCGACCTCTTTTGCAAGACTAAGATAAGCCAAAGCACCTTTACTTTCAGCATCATGAACGATTGCTGGTAATCCAAAACTTGGAGATTCGCTAAGTTTTACATTTCTAGGAATGATAGTTTCAAAAACCATGTCTTTAAAATGCGTGTGAACTTCTTCTACCACTTGATTCGAAAGCCTCAAACGGACATCGTACATTGTCAGTAGGATTCCTTCTACCTCTAATGCAGAATTCAAACGTTTCTGAATAATCTTAATTGTATTCAAAAGTTTCCCCAAACCTTCTAAAGCAAAATATTCGCATTGAACCGGAATGATTACCGAATCAGAAGCTGTCAACGAATTGATTGTAATCAAGCCTAAAGAAGGGGCACAGTCGATAAGGATGAAATCGTAATTGTCTTTTATTTCGGCTAAAACGCCTTTCATCTTTTCTTCACGCTGGTTCATGTTTACCATTTCAACCTCAGCGCCTACTAAGTTGATGTGTGAAGGTAAAAGGTCGAGAAATTTAATATCAGTGTGGACTATACAATCTTTGATTGCTTCTTTGCCCATCATGCACTCGTAAATACTCTTGGTAATTTCCCTAGGATTATGACCTAAACCAGAAGTTGTATTGGCTTGTGGATCAGCATCTACCACCAAGGTTCTGTATTCCAGTACCGCTAAACTTGCGGCAAGGTTCATGGCTGTGGTTGTTTTACCAACACCTCCTTTTTGGTTCGCTATGGAAATAATTTTACCCATTTGTTTTCTAAAAATGATTTCACTTCAGTTTTTGATACTCTAGGCGAAAGGCCTGAAGTTTTAGCAAATCTGTTCAACCTTGATTTGTTCCTGAAGATGTAGCAGGACTAAAATCTGCTGTTCAACAGCGTACAAAGATATAAGAATCATTGAAAGAATTAAGGCGGATTCATCAATTGAAAATGATCAATCTGTGAACATTCATTAATTATCTCCCATTGTTTGTTTTGATGCTGTGAAAACAAAAAAGGAAGGTTAAACCTTCCTTTTTTGTTACTTCTTTTTAGATCCGATCTGTTTAGTTTTTTGAGCTTCTTTGCTCGCCTTCATGGCATCTTCCAGCTTTTGCTGAAATTTAGATTTGCCCTTATTGGCATTCTTTTTCTTGTTTTCCTCAAGCGTAGCCAGGATTTTATCTTCATTCACAAACCTTCTAATCAACGCTTGTTGGCCGAAGGTGATAATGTTTGAAACAAAATAATAGAAGCTCAAGCCTGAAGAATAAGAGTTCAATACAAACATGAAAATCAAAGGCATTACATAACCAATAGTTTTCATTGGCCCCTGAACTGTACTTACCTGATTATTAGACCATGTGTATAGTATCGTGGACAATGTCATTAGAAGTGTGAAACCACTCACGTGAGAACCATAGAAAGGAATGGTGAATGGTAAGTAAAACAGCACATCATAAGTCGAAAGGTCAGTTGCCCATAAGAATGACTCTCCTCTTAACTCAATTGAGTTAGGGAAGAAGAAGAACATGGCAAACAAAATTGGCATTTGTAGCACTACTGGAATACAACCACTGATTGGATTCACTCCCACTTCTCTATAGAGCTTCATTTGCTCTTGTTGCATCTTTTGAGCGTCTCCGCCTGTCTTTTCTTTCAGGGCATCAATTTCAGGTTTCAACACCTTCATTTTCGCCATTGATAGGTATGACTTTCGCGATAGCGGGAAAAGTGCAAGTTTGATTATGAGCACTATAATCATGATGATTACCCCATAATTGGAGATGTAGCGCTGCAGAAAATCAAAGAGATTAATGATAATGTACTTGTTCACCCAGCTTACGAATACATAACCAAGGTTTATGTTCTCTTCATACCCATCGGTTACCTTTTGGAGTATCTTATAATTGTTTGGTCCAAAATAGTATTTGAATTGACCACCTTCGTAAACATCGGCCATTGGAATGCCTAAACTCATTTCACCACCTTTTACAATGACTGTGTCCAATGCAGGAATTGAGGTCGAGATATTCGCAGAACTAAAACTTTTCTCAGCGATAATACCGGCATTGAAGAACTTTTGATCGAAGGATAACCATTTTAGAGGTTCGGTAATTAGCTCTTGTTGAGGGTCACTGCTTGTTGCGCTAAGATCATCGAGGTCTTCAGCTAGGGTG
>JBLIKG010000170.1:0-5201 GCA_047636255.1 Roseivirga sp.
AAATTAAGTTGGTACCGAATGTAGCGTTGAACCATTTGTTGATTTTCATTACTAAAAGCGTTTCCCAGTTAGTATCAACATTGCCAAAACTGTCATAAGCAGTAAAGAAGTTAAGGTTGGATTTGAAAGAGATATTTTCCATCAATTTCACATTCAAAGAAGTCAAAAGGTTTGTACCAAATTCCGCACGAACGTTTTCGTCAATACCTACACCATAAGCACCAACGCTTGCTAAATCATCGTCAAGCACGAAGGTGAATTTACCCGCAGCAGGAGCAAATGAAATATTGAAAACATCGCCTTTGCTATATTCAAAGCCTAAGTTAATCGAAAGGTAGCCTGGAGCCATTGTATTCGATATTTTGGTGGCTATGAATTCACCAGTATTCACTGGGTCAGCAGCGAATGTACTACCTTCTAATAATTGTGTTCTAAAAATACCAGACACACCATAGCCTAAGTTTTCGTTGATATTTCTTTTGTATTGACTAATGATGATAATTGCATCATCTGTTTTTCTAAAATCTTGATCTCCCACTTTGGCACCACCAAGAGCAAAGTCAAGTTGATTTTTCCAAGAAGAACGAGCTGATGTTTTAATAGCAGAGGCGTTGAAAATGGTACCTAGAGAGACAGAGCTTTGTCCACCTCCAGCCCAATTCGAAAGGCCAACATTGGCAAAAGTAAAGCCTAGCGAACCTTTTTTCTCCCAGCTTACGGAGTCAGCGGTTTGTGCTTTGGCGGCCATTCCGACTAAAAGTAGAAGGCAAATGGATAGAAATTTTTTCATGGTAATTGTCTTTGCAAATAGATAAAATGAAAGTTGATTTAAATAATTTGACGTCAAAGGTAATAGTTTAGACTTATTGGTAGTCTTGTACATCTTACTTTTTAATATAAACGTTTGCCGTAACTTTGAAATATGGTTGAAGATATCAAGAATAACCTATTGGGTTTACAATTGCCAACAGACCCAAGATGGGTAGATATTGCTCAGATGAATATTGAGGAAATACTTGTTGATCATGCCTACTGCGAGCAAAAGGCAGCTTCATCTTGTATTTCATTAATCATTTTATATCCTGAAATGACAGAGTTAGTGGAAATGCTAACACCGGTTGTTGCCGAGGAATGGAACCACTTCGAAAGGGTGCAAGAACAATTAAAAAAAAGAGGCATGTCTTTCGGTTTCAATCGCAAAGATGAATATGTAATCGAGCTTCAAAAAGTGGTGATAAAGGGAGGGAATAGAAAACAGCAGTTGGTTGAAAAATTACTGTTGAATGCACTCATTGAAGCTAGAAGTTGTGAACGTTTTAAACTCCTTTCTCAGAATATAGCGGATGACGAATTAAAAGCCTTTTATTACGAATTGATGGTTTCTGAGGCAGGGCATTATAAAAACTTCATAAGCTTGGCCAAAAGTTATATGCCAGAAGAATACGTAAGCAAACGCTGGAAGGAATTTCTAAAAGAAGAAGCAAAAATTATCAATTCTCTGAATGTAAGAGGAGATAGGATGCATTGAAATTGAATTTGAAAGCAAGTTCATTGGCAAAGTAAGCTGCTTTGAATCCACTACTTTACGGGTATCAAAAGGCCATCGCACTTCATAATTCTTAAATCGTACCTCATTAAGTCTTTCTTTTCTTTTTCTTGGCGGCAGGAAACAGGATGTTATTCAAGATTAATCTGTAACCAGGAGAGTTCGGGTATAAATTGAGATCAGTCGGTTCTTCGCCAACCCTGTGCTGGTAATCTTCAGGGTCATGGCCACCATAAAAAGTCCAGAAACCATTACCAAAAACACCATGGATATACTTAGCCTCTTCAGCTGCATCGTTTTGCCCCATTATTACTACATCAGGCTTGATTACTCTATTCTTAAATGAAGTGGTTTGACCATAAAATCCCTTGATCAAATAAGTGTGGTTTTGGGTGAGCATGGTTGGAATAGGATCCCATTTAGCCGAAAATTGGAAGAGTTTGAAAAAATCATTTCCTTCATTCAAAGCCCGAGATCTTCTTGCCTCAGTATTGTCGATATCTGAAAACTCGTATTCCAGTGGATCTTTTCTCAATTTAAAGTTTTCGAAGGCTAATGTTTTAGCAAAATCAAACTGAGACTCAGCACCAGGATTGGCAGGGTCACCATCGTACATAGCTTCAATAAAATCGACACCGTCAGCGGATAAGGCAATATCGAAAGAGTCAGTAGCAGAGCACATGGCAAAAAGGAATCCTCCGCCAGCTACAAAGGTTCTTATTTTTTGGGCTATCGCTAATTTTAATTGCGAAACCTTTGCGAAACCATGCTTTCTAGCCGAGGCTTCGTAATCTTTTTGTTGTTGCTGATACCATCCGTATTGAGAAAATGAAGCGTAAAACTTCCCGAATTGACCAGTGAAATCTTCGTGATGAAGGTGCAGCCAATCATACTTTGTAAGCTCGTCTGACATTAACTCATCATCATACACCAATGTGTAGGGGATTTCGGAATAGGTGAGTGCGAGGGTCACAGCATCATCCCAAGGCATTTTTGTTTTCGGAGAGTAAACGGCAATTTTCGGTACCTTTTCTAGCTTCATCATATCCATGTTAGAACCAGGGGATACGATTTGACTTTCTAGCTGTGCTGCAGTGGCGTCAGAGATCAATTCGTAGCTCACTCCACGGATAATTAATTCGTTTTCAACTCCTGTTGTAGCAGGCAATAAAAAACTTCCTCCTCTATAATTTAACATCCAGTCGATTGTTACGTCTTTACTGAGAACCCAGTAAGCAACACCGTAGGCTTTTAAGTGATTGGTTTGAGATTCGTCCATTGGGACGAGTAGTTTGTTTGCATAACTAGCAAAGCAAAAGGTTGTCAAAATCAATAATATAAGAAGTTTCCTCATTGTGAACTGGATTATGAACCGTTTAACAGATCGATCGTTGAATTTATAAATTTGTTCGCAATATGTGACCAATGGTTGTTTAAATTCGAACTTTCAAAAACTCATTTAACTCTATGAATTTCGCAGAAAACATTAGAGAAGGCATTAGGTCAATAAAATCAAACGTCCTTCGAACAGTTTTAACAGGTCTTATTATTGCTATCGGAATTACCTCATTAGTGGGGATGCTTACCGCAGTGGATGGTATTAAGAGCGAGATTGACTCAAGTCTTTCGAGCTTAGGCGCAAATAGTTTTGATGTTGACAGCCGTTCTTCGGGTAGAAGAAACAATAATGGTGTGAGGGAGAAATCTTACGAGCCAATTAAGTTTCAAGAAGCAATCAAATTTAAGGAGGATTTTACTTTCCCATCCACTGTGACTGTTTATACTCAGGCCAGTGGTTCAGCTGAGGTGAAATACGAAACCAAAAAAACTAATCCGAATATTAGCATTACTGGAGGAGACGAAAATTATTTTGCGATTAAAGGCATCCAAATAGAAAAAGGAAGGAACTTCTCAGGCTTAGAGATTGAATATGGAAATTACGTGTGTATTCTCGGTACTGAAGTAGTAAAAGCACTTTTTGATGAAAACGAAGATCCTATAAATAAGACGATAAAGTTTTATGGGAATAACTACAGAGTAATTGGACTTCTTGAGAAAAAAGGAGGCTTTGGAGGAGACTCTGGAGAAGATAGAAATATTATTGTACCTCTCTTAAATGCCAAGCGACTTGATCGCAGAGGATTTATGAGGTATAACATTACGGCCATGATCGAAGACCCTGAGCAAATTGATTTCGCAATGGGTGAAGCCACCGGTTACATGAGGAAGATCAGAGGCGATAAATTGGGTGCTGAAAACACGTTTGAAGTTACAAGATCAGATTCTGTTTCTGAAGCTTTAGACTCAATGACCAATGGGTTAAGAATTGGTGGCTTTGTAGTTGGTTCAATCACCTTACTAGGCGCAGCTGTTGGCCTTATGAACATTATGATGGTGTCTGTTACAGAGAGGACAAAAGAAATTGGAATTAGAAAAGCATTGGGCGCTACTCCTACGAGAATTCGTCAGCAATTTTTGATTGAGGCCATTGTCATCTGTCAATTAGGTGGAATAGTGGGAGCCTTGCTTGGTATCGCTGTTGGTAATGCACTCGCCAAAGTATTGGGAGGAGCATTTGTGATTCCATGGGTATGGATAATCGTGAGTTTATTTATTTGCGTATTTGTGGGCTTAATCTCAGGGTTCATACCAGCAAATAAAGCGTCTAAACTAGACCCTATTGATGCCTTAAGATTTGAATAAGCGGTGTATATACCCTTTGAATGAGCCTCGATTTATCGAGGCTTTTTTTATATTTAACCAAACTTAAGCTTATGGACTTTTCTGAATCATCACACAAAAGAACACTAGGAATACTTTTTATTGTATTTAGTGTTCTCGGACTTTTTGGTCTTTATTTTTACGATATTTTTGTCGATTTCATCTTTAAAGTAGCCGACAGCAATGGCGATCCAGTACCTACTGAAATGACTTGGATTTTTGATTTAATTAGATCGATTCTTTGGGGGGTAGCGGTACTCTTTTTAATACCAAAAATTATTATTGGAGTAGGGTTAATGAATGGAAGAAACTGGGCTAATATACCTTCTTTGATCTACGGAATTTTAGGATTGATGAATTTTCCAGTTGGAACCTTGGTAGGGGTGTATAGCATCCTTATTTACACCGCTAAGCCCAAGCAAGAAGAGTGAGCATATCCCAAGTCAACACTTATTGCCTTGGGATATAGATTACTTTTTTGGTTTCAAAAAATTCTTCCTCAAAGAATTTTTCTAAGCTATGGACTCTTATTCTTTTAAGCTTTGATTCTTTTATTTCGGCATCTAAATCACCGCCCTTTAAGAATAGGATACCTGCTTTGGTGGCAGCAACTCCTTGGTTCTTAAATTTATTTCTAACCCAAGGGTAGAACTCCTTCAAATGAGCTACTGCACGACTAACGACATAGTCATACTTTTTTCCTTTGATGTTTTCTGCTCTGATATTTTCAGCTACAACATTGGTTAAACCAAGTGCTTCACTGACGTTTTTTACAACTAAGATCTTTTTACCGATGGAATCAATCAAGTGAAAATTGGCTTCTGGGAAAAGAATAGCCAATGGAATACCCGGAAAACCACCGCCAGTCCCAACATCTAGAATATCGGTATTTGGACCAAACTTAAATACCTTGGCGATCCCTAAAGAGTGAAGG
>JBLIKG010000171.1:0-5190 GCA_047636255.1 Roseivirga sp.
GTGCGGCAGGAATGGGTTATTCTACCAATTATCAAAGACCGCCAGAGTTGGGCAGTGATACAGCGGGTAAAATTGATGCGATCCGAAATGCGTGGCAATGGGCTGAAAATGAATTAGGCAAGAAGTATGATTTTGTGCTTGATCTAGATGTCACCTCACCTCTAAGAACTCAGGCAGATTTAGCCGAAGCGCTGTCTTCAATACTTGCTGAATCCAGAGCGCTCAATATCTTCTCCGTAAACCCCGCAGCAAGAAATCCATATTTTAATATGGTGGAGTTAAATGATGACGGCTTTGCAAGCGTGAGTAAATCGAATCAACTTATCAAGTCTCGTCAACAAGCGCCAAAAGTATTTGATATGAACGCCTCATTCTATTTTTTTACAAGAGAGTATATGCAAGGTGAATACAGCACGAGTACCACAGACCGATCATTGATTCATGTCATGAAGCACGTATGTTTTGATTTGGATGAGCCTATTGACTTTAAGGTTTTAGAGGTAATGCTCAGAGAGAAAATGCTGGATTTCGAAATATGAAAGTGCTGATTGTTG
Organism: Roseivirga sp.; assembly: GCA_047636255.1. Classification (GTDB taxonomy): domain Bacteria; phylum Bacteroidota; class Bacteroidia; order Cytophagales; family Cyclobacteriaceae; genus Roseivirga. Next base: position 555 of record JBLIKG010000171.1, read on the forward strand.
GCCTCGGGTCAATCTCTAAAAAGCATATTACGGCAATTCGAAGAATATCTTCAAATGCAAAGATTTATGCCCTTCGCTCTGGGAACTCAATCAATGAAGAGGTAGATGTTGAGAATATTTATTCTTTGGCAGATGCTCCGAAAGACCTTGATTTTTGTGTTATTTCCAACCCTACCAGTGAGCATGGTGACACTATAAAATTGTTGGCTAGCCTGAAAAAGCCGATGTTAATTGAAAAGCCAGTTCTGAGCTCATTGAATAATATAGATGAGCTAAATTCGGTAATTAAAGAATTTGATATCATAACTTATATTGGTTGTAACCTTAGGTTTCACCCAGTTATTGAGCGACTCAAACAAGAAATGGATCAACGCAGGCCCGTTGAAATGAATGTATACTGTGGTTCGTATTTACCCGATTGGCGTCCCCAGCAAGACTATCGGAAAGTATATAGTGCCAAATCCTCGCTAGGGGGAGGCGTGCACTTAGATCTTATTCACGAGATTGATTACACCACTTACCTTCTAGGGCAGCCTAAAGCCTTCACCTCTTACTCAAGTAGAAAATCCTCACTAGAGATAGATAGTAAGGATATTGCCCATTATATATTGGAGTACGATCAGACATCCGTTTTTATTACCTTGAATTATTATAGGCGAGAGGCAAAGCGCCAAATTGAGTGCGTTTGGGAAGATGAAGTGTGGATAGCGGATTTAATCAAAGGCGAAATCCTTAACGGCCAAGGAGATATCATTTTCACGAAACCCTTTGATGTGTTAGAGACATATTATGCTCAGCTTAATTATTTTTTGGGGTGCATTCAGGAAGAACGGAAACCAATGAATGATTTTAGTGAGGCCATTGAGGTACTGAAAATAGGCTTGAATTGATTTAAGGAATGTTAAAAGACAAGATAATAATTGTAACAGGGGGTAATGGTCTTTTAGGGAGGCAGATGGTAACCGACATCAACAATAAAGGAGGTATTGGGATATGCGCGGATATTAATGTTGAAACGGACTTGGCTAGTGGGACACTCTACTGTGATATTACCAGCCTAGAAGGAATAAAACAGGCTATTGGGGGCGTTATCAATCATTTTGGACGAATTGATGGCTTGGTGAACAATGCCTATCCGAGAACTAAAGATTGGGGAGTAGACTTTGAAGAATTGACAGAGGAGTCACTTTACAAAAATGTCAATTGGCAAATGAACAGTTATATTCTTTTCTGCCAGCAAGTAATTAAGCACATGAAAAGTAATGGAGGGGGAACTATCGTAAATATTGCCTCCATTTATGGTGTAGTTGGGAACGACTTTGGTATTTACGAAGGCACAAATATAAATCCCCCTGCACCTTATTCTGCCATTAAGGGTGGTTTAATCAATTTCACAAGATTTTTAGCCAGTAAATACGGCAAAGAAGGGATAAGAGTGAATACAGTCTCTCCGGGAGGTATTTTTGATCATCAACCTGAGCAATTTGTCAAAGCCTATGAAAAAAAAGTACCGATGAAAAGAATGGGAAATCCTGATGACATAGCACCAGCGGTGAGCTTTTTATTATCTAATGAGGCTAAATATATTACAGGACAGAATCTCATAGTTGATGGGGGTTGGACATCGATATAGTATGGATTTAGCCAATTATACCATGAAACAGATTGACCATTTCTTTCCAGATGGAGAAAGAAATGACGCTGTTAAAATCAAAGAGGTTTTCATTAAGGCTCAAGAACGAGCACTTTACTGCTTTGATCATACGGTTGCTTATAGAAATCATGGTGGCAAAATCAACTTTTTACATGGTGATCAGTATGCTATGTTTTTATACTTTTTAAGTAATGAAGCTTATCAAACTGGTTTTCAGAACCTTTACTATAAGTCTGCGCTCTTAAATAAATGTCTTCATGGAATAGATTTATTTGGGCATATAAATATGCCATCGGTATTCTTGCTTGTTCATCCCGTAGGTACAATTATAGGTAGAGCTACTATGGGTGAGCGTATTGTGATATATCAAGGAGTGACAATTGGAGGTAAACATACTGCTGAGGGAATTGACTACCCAATTATTGACAATGATGTTTGCTTATTTTCGAATACTTCAGTTATAGGGAAATGTAGACTAGCAAATGGAACTGTCGTGGCTGCAAACACTTCAATAATAGATTTAGCATCAAGGCCTAATACATTGGTTGTTGGCAGTTACCCTGTTAATAAGACTAAAGCATTATATTCTGATATGTCAAGACAATTCTTTGTTTAAAATAATGATTGTAGTGGATAGCATATTTTCCGTTCATAAGGAGTTTATAAAAGCTGAAATAAATTCAGAAAATGAATTATTTGAGCTCGTTTCAAATGCCGAGATTGAACTCAACGATCTTGTACCTGAGTTTCAACTCGGTATTATCTGCAGACGCTTAATGAGAATGCCGGTAACAGGAAAGTTAGATTTTTCAAAATCGATGCTTTGGACGTTTTTTTCGTTACTAAAATCATCCACTTCTAAGGCTTCAATAGTAAGTAGTCAAAGTAAAGTGCTATTGATCCAGAATTCACTTAAGTATCATTTCAGGTCACTGATTGAGCCGTTAGTAGGTCAAATTGAAAGAGAGACAGATATAGCAGTGGTGTCTGAAAAAACATTGAATGGTACAAAGGTTGATGATTGGATTGGAGATTGGACTCCTTTCATGGTTTTTTCAACACTATTTTTTGCCTTAAGAAACTCAAAAACAATACAAAAGAGGTTGTCTGAATTAGGGTTTATTATTCCAAGAAATAAAATAATTCAAGAGTTATTTATTCAGTTATCAATGTATCGTGGGCTTTTCAATTGGCTAAAAAGAGGTCAATATGAATTGATTGTAGTGGACACTGATCGAGGTAATTTTTTTTCAACATTAGTATGTGCCGCGTCTCAAAAACTAAATATAAGAACAGTAAGCCTTCAGCATGGGGTTGTTGATATGGGTTTTGGCTATTATCCAGTAATTGCAGACCAAATTTGGTGCTGGGGGAATTTTTCTAAAAAGCGTTTCTCAGTATTCGGAGTAGATGAGAGTAGAATAAAAATGGTTGGAAATCCAACGGCTAAATTTAAAACTAAAAATAATGATAAAATGAGTTATACTATTGGATTTGGTTTTTCAGGACATCACCCAGAAAAAGAGCAAATTATGGTAGAAAATCTATTGGCTTTTGAACCCTTATCTAGGTTTAAAGTTATGCTTAAGTTAAGACCATCAGTTGCTGCAAAGCCATGGATGATTGAGCATCCGAGATTGCAGATTTACAAAACAGTATCACAGTTAAATGCCAATGAGCTTTTTTTTCAAGAGATAGATATTCTAATTACCACCGTGAGTAGCATTGGGCCTGAAACGGTGATGTCTGGGGTACCAATTTGGATTTACAGATTGACCAATAATTCCGAACGTTTTGATAATTTGCTTATCGAAACAGGTCATTTTCCAGATATTTCATCAGATGAAATTTTACGAAAGGAAACAAAGACACTTGTGCAAGAAGGAAAAATTTATTTGAACCAGCTCTTAGAAAAGCAAACCGGCTATTTAATGACTGAATATTTTGAAGCCACAGGAAAGTCAGCTACTCAAAATATTGTAAAATTGATCAACACGGAACTGTGATTAACTTACTTTAAGAAAATTGAAGTTAAAATTATGTATAAGAATAAAGTCATCTTAATAACCGGAGGTACTGGCTCATTAGGCAAGGCCTTGACGCAGCATATTCTAAAGGAGCATCCTGAAATAAAGAAACTCATTATTCTTTCTAGGGATGAGCAGAAGCAATTTCATATGGCGCAGGAATTTCCTGAATCCCAGTATCCTCAAATCCGCTATTTTATTGGGGATGTTAGGGATTATGAACGCTTGAAGAGAGCCTTTCAGCAAGTAGATTTTGTGATTCATGCTGCAGCCATGAAGCATGTGCATATTGCAGAATATAACCCTGAAGAATGTATCAAGACGAATGTAGATGGTGCCCAGAATGTAATTAATGCTTGCCTGGCGACTAATGTAGAAAGAGTCGTGGCGCTTTCTACCGATAAGGCATGTGCGCCTATCAATTTATATGGCGCCACTAAGCTTACTTCAGATAAGCTCTTTATAGCAGCCAATAATATTAAGGGAACCAATCCTATTAGATTCTCTGTAGTGCGTTATGGCAATGTAATGGGGTCTAATGGCTCAGTTATTCCTTTTTTTATCAATAGAAAATCAACTGGCGTATTACCAATTACGGATTCTAATATGACCCGTTTTAACATTAGCTTACAAGGTGGAGTCGATATGGTAATGCATGCTTTAGAGCATGCTTTGGGGGGTGAATTGTTTGTGCCTAAAATACCGTCTTACCGAATTATGGATGTAGCCGAGGCGGTGGGCCCGGAATGTGAAAAGGCAATCATTGGTATACGCCCGGGTGAAAAGGTACACGAAGAAATGATTACTTCATCGGACTCTTACAACACTTATGACTTTGGGAAATATTATGTGATTGTGCCCACGGTACCTGCACGTCCATTAAGGCATTATTTAGAGCAAAATCATTACCAGAAGGTGAAGGAAGGCTTTAGTTATACCTCTGGTGAGAATACGG
>JBLIKG010000172.1:0-5157 GCA_047636255.1 Roseivirga sp.
TAAGACCGAGCCCAATAACCACCACAGTCTCTCCCATAGTTGGATTAAAAAGGCGTATTCCTTGAAGCCCGATAGCACCAATTACAGTAAAGGCTGCTTCGTTATAAGAGACATTGTCTGGTATTCTAGCGACTAGATTTTCTGGGATACAAACAAATTCGGCATGATTACCATTCGAAGCTACTCTATCGCCTACCTTGAATTCCTTCACTCCTTTACCTACTGCAACCACTTCACCCACATTGCAATAACCTAGCGGTAATGGTTGATTGAGCTTATTGAATACTGTTTCTAAAGTAGGCATCAATCCATCCGTCTTGATCTTTTCAAGCACCATTTTCACCTTATCAGGTTGCTGACGGGCTTTTGAAATCAAATTAGCTTTACCAAACTCAACCAGCATTCTTTCGGTGCCCAAAGAAACAAGACTCCGATGGGTTTTAATAAGAATCGCTCCTGATTTGACTAAAGGAGCAGGTACTTCTTCGAGAATGGTTTCGCCCGATTTAAGGTCTTGTATGATTTGTTTCATCTTTATTAGCTATATCCTAATGTTTTCAAAGTTTCACCAATCTGAGCTTCCATTTCCGTCAATACTTCAGATGGCAACTCCTTCGACTTCCTATATTTAATTATACCAGAAAGATTATTGACAATAATATCAGAAGAGTCAATTTCAAGAAAGTTAAGAAGTTCTGTGAGCGAATTCCTAGGGTTTTCTATCAATGCCTCGTATCTGATTCTATGAATTTTTTTATCGGGCACATCACCTAAGTCTTTTACTGCTTGCAAATGTGATTGCTGCCACTGGTAGGCACAAGTCTGAGCTAAAGAATTTTTCTTTGCAAAATCGGAAAGCCCTTGGAAATTTGGCCCCCAAACCATCGCTTTCTTGGTGATAGTTCGGTATAAATACCTAAAATATCTGAAGAGATAGTAGGGCAACTCGGTGAAGGCTCTCCATCTATCGAAACGTTCCAATAGCTTGCCCTTTCGCAATACAATCAATATTAACCTTTGGAGAATATTTTTCTTTCTGAAAGACTTGCTATCAATGGATTCACTTTTTTCATTACGCCATTCTTTCATTGCAGAATGCGCTACATCTCTTCCATCACGCGTCACATAAATGAACTTTGCCTCAGGAAATACTGACTGCAGATACTTAATTCTAAAGCAGTTAGATGGTGTCTTCTCAACAAGAAGTTTTTTACCTGACTTTTCAAGTTTACTAGCAAATTTCTTCCTTAAGTAATCTCGAAGCCCACTCGTTAAGTCCTCTTCATTTAGATTGTCATATCGATTATATACATGGCCGCGCCTCCATAAATAGACTGGTTCTCCCCAATATTCTATATCAGGATGCCTAGATAAGGTTTGATATCCTAGCATAGTTGTTCCTGATCTGGCAGGGCCAATGAGAAATGCAATATTAATTTCAGACGGCATCATTTCTCCATTTAATGAACTTTGCCGGGTTACCCCCAACGATAGCGCCCGTCTGAACATCTTTCGTCACCACAGCTCCTGCCGCTATAATAGCAGAGTCTCCGATATTCAAACCATGCATAATAATAGCACCATAACCAATCCATACATCCTTACCCACTACCGTTTTCTTCAATTGGCCTGATCCTGAATACCTTATCAACTCATCTGTTTTCACAATTTTGTGATCACCGCCAATAAATGACACTTTCGGAGCCAAAAGACAATAATCACCCAGTTCCACATCTGATCTAAAATGGCAGTAAGGGCCAACATAAACCTCATTTCCAAGTGTCACTTGATTTTTTGAGGAAATGTGAAATGGAAACCCAATCCTGAGTTTACGCCCGTAGCTGATCCTTTTCAGTTTAAGAGCAGACAAAAGTTTGAACTGTATTCTTCCTATTAATTGTCGTGGAATTTTAATCATTGCCCAGAATATTTATTACAGACGAAGCAAACTTTTCAAAGACATACTCAGGGGTATATCTGGCAACACTCTCAAAGCATCTCTCTTGAAAATCCGCCATTTCCTCTGGCTTCATGTTCTTCATTTGATTAATTTTTTCTAATAATCCTTCCACATTATCTTCTTCAAAAAGGAGAGAATTATATCCATGAGTCAATGATTCTGCTTCCGGCTTCTGCGTTTCGAAGTTATTGTGCGTAATCACGGGTAAACCATAAGAAAGCGCCTGAACAACGGAGAGGCCAATCGTACCTGGGTGAACGAAAATATCGGCCTCCAGAAAATGTTTCTCCAAATCATCTCCATACACCTCTCCAAGAAAACTAACTACACTATTTAGTCCATAGTTACTCACTTGCTCTTCTAATGTTGATTTCTCGGGGCCATCGCCTATAATTTTGAGACTGATTGCGCTTTGTTGATCCTTAGAAAGGCTTGACAAAGCCTTTAACAATTGAGCTACTTTTTTTGCTGAGGTAAGTCTTCCCGAAAAGATTATATTTAGTGTATCTTTTTTAAAGGCTCTTGCTTTAATAAGGTCCGCTTTATTCATGCGCTTTAGCCCATAATCTTCCGAATTAATACAGTTATTAATGACAAATATTTTCTCAGTACTCATCCCATGGCTTTCAAGTATTTCTTTCCCTCCATTACCATATACTATGCATCCATCAGAACTTTTATAGTGTAGCATTCTCATCTTGACTCCAAACTTGCCTTGGTGACCCAAAGTACCATGTCCCCACCAAACCACCTTTATTCCTCTCCATTTAAGTAACCAAAAGTAAAAAAGGGAAGAGAGGATTAGCGGGTTCACTCCTAACAGAATTACCATATCAGGCTTAATTCTAAGCGTTTTTCTCAACGCACCCTTTTGCCAAATGAATCTTTTGAACCTAAGATTCATCACTTTAGCGCGTGAATCGACCGAGAAACTCTTAACACCATATGGGCTTGACTCATCACAGAGCAGATTGAACTCAAAGGGACACTTCTCTGACCATAGAAGTTCAAATAGGGATTTCCTATAATGGATAAAGCTTAGGTAATGCAAAACTACCCTTGGTTTATCAGACATATTCATTGTATACTTTAATTAAGATGGGAGCAGAAAAAGATTCAAATGAAAATTCTTTGTCTTGATAAGGATAGAAACCTTTTGTTTTAGTTTTGGACAAAAATACCTCTATTTCTTTTTCAGTAAGAGTGTCCGTCATCACCATTCCTGCATCGTGTCTTATAACCGCTTCACTTAGGACAGGATTCTCTAGATTTACCATTAGGGGTATTCTGTTAGAAAGAGCAAGATAAAGCCTATTCGGTGCACAATATTTATTATTGATCTCCTTAATATCATAGAAAACTAAAGTCGCATCTACCTTTGACCAATATTCGTTGATGAGTTCATAAGGGACATAACCAATATGTGCGCTTACCATCTTTAAATGGGGATATTCAACGATTAATCGCTCATATCTTTGCTCCGAAATACCCATAAAAATAATCTTTGCTCTTCCTTGAATCTTGGTTGAGAACTCAAGCAAATACTTAAGCCCTCTACCCTCAGAAACCTGACCTTGATGTAAAATTGCTAAGTGATTATCCCCATGGATAGTGTCTATCAGTTCATTGAATCTCTGGTCTTTGAAATTAGTATCCCTTTCCTTTCTGAGGTGATTAAAGTTTTCAAGGGTAAAAACTTTCTCTTTTGGAACACTATATATAAATCTTACGATCCGACTACGATAGCTGTTAGCTACAAGTACTATTTTTGCTTTTCTTATTATCTGCGCTTCAGACCAATAGAGAAGCTTCTGAAAGAAATTTGTTTTTACCTTAAATAATTCATGATCATCATATACAATATTTACTGAAGCAAAAAAGCTATATAGAAGACCAGATGGTACTGGAAAAATGTCATGAACGTGAATTACATCAGGCTTGAATTTAACCAATTCGAAGAAACACATCAGGGTGTAACAAAAAGTAGTGAAGGGAAGAAGAACTCTTTTAAACCGCGACTTTCTGACATTTATCGAAATTATTTTTATCGAAACATTCTCAGGTAAAACAATGCTATCTAATGGACCATCAGGCAATAAAATAATGCGAAAATCATTTTTCGGATACTGTAATGAAAGCGTATCAATTTCCGCCAAAACCCTACCATCATATTTTAAATTAGACTTTAAAAGTATTGCGACTTTCCTATCAGGCTTACTCATAAAAGCTTATTAAATAAATAGAGCCACACAAAAAGCACCCCTATTACCAATACAATGAATGATGAATTGATTAAAAAGATTTTCTTTTGATAATTTTCATAAAGCCCTAACCCTCCAACTACAAAAAGAAAAGGATAAAACATAACCATATGTCTTAACTGAAAGGAGGTTAAGGATATTCCAAGAACCAGACCCCACAACATTATGAACAAAGGCAAAAACCTTGAACTTCTAAAATTTTGGAATGTAAAAACAACTGAAAAGAAAAATAATGTTACTTGAACTAAAGTACCTAAGCCATTAATAAAGTGTGGAGCTTTAAAATTAAGAAATGGTAAGGGATTGATAGCTAGGTAAGTGGGACGTACAATCAAACCAAATGGAAACAAATCCATTTGTAAGATTACAGCTGCAAGACCTGTAGAATAAGCAGAACTGCTTCTTAAATTAGTATAGTGATCTTGTTTTAGAACCAATAGTTGGATTATCTCGAGCTCACTACTACTGAGAGCCGTTAGAGAGATAACCAATATTCCCGCAACTATACCACCGGAAATTAGTACCATTCTTTTAAACCATGCTGACTTTACTTTTACAAATACTACCCCTCCGATTAAACAGACAATGAGCATAACCATTGAGAAAAATCGAATCTCAGAAGTAGCTATCAGAATTAATAATATTGTAATCCAATCAAAAAGTGTTGTTTCATCTTTCAAGACCTTATAGGCGCAATAAGTAAAAGCAAAACAAATGAAGGTATCTCTGTAAATATGAGCAGACAAATAAACAACATGGGGAAAACAGGAAAAGACCAAAGCAATCCACAATGCCTGGCTCTTTTTATCTAAATAAATATTGCAAAGCCTATATAAGAACACTGCAGTAATAGCGTGCAAAAAAGAATTTACAAACCTTGGAATTAAAGTATGATATCCCCCAAAGAAATTTGCAACTTTTGCTATTAGCCCTACA
>JBLIKG010000173.1:0-5136 GCA_047636255.1 Roseivirga sp.
GTTTGAATAAGGTAAAAGAAGGCAAACAGTTGATGTACAAGACCATGGACAGTTTAGGCTTAGAATACATTCCCTCAAACACCAATTTCATCTTTTTCAAAACGGGTAGAGATATAAAGACGTTCAACAAGCAAATGCTGGATAACGGTGTGCTTGTGGGTAGGCCATTCCCGCCTTATAACGATTGGTGCCGAATCAGCATGGGCACTATCGAGGAAGTTCAAGTTTTCAATAAAGCATTGATGAAAATAATGTCCTAGACTTTATTTGAACTGGTCTTATAAATTTAAAACAAGAAAGGATGATCGATGGATTGTCCTTTTCTTTTTTACAGGCGATAAATTCGCGCTTACCTCAAGCTTTTGAACTTCTCTTTCACAATCTCCTTTACGGGCCTGTTTTCAATTTTGCTTTGAAGCCATGATAAGATGTCTAAATAGAGGAAAGGCCTTCTTTCGTAAATGTTATCATTAAGGAGCGTAAGCCTATCGTGCAGAGCCTGAAATTCTTGTCTTAATTCATCAGGTTTAATCTTTCCAGTTTTTCTCAAGAATTGGAAAATCTCTTTTTGAACCGCCTGTTGGTCGTTCATCTTGCCTATGAAATGGAATGTAGACTTGATTTGGTATTCCAAGTGAAAGTCCTGACCGTCTTCGAAGTGGGCGATCAAATTCAAGATTCTAGCAAAGCAATGGATGTCTTCTCTAAGGCTTACATCTTTAAAGTAAATGATTTGATTCAAGTAGAAAATCGCCTTTCTAAAATCACCATTACCAAAATAGAGTGAAGCAATTTTGTAGTAGAACATCAGTACCCTTTCTGGGTCTATTTTACTCTCGTACTCTTTGATCTTTTTAAGCAATTTAGGGATGAGTTCAACTCCATCTTCGAAGCTGCCTTCCATAAAGTGCTTATTGATTTTTGAAATCCATAAAAATTTGAAGATCAATGCTTCAGTATTCAAATCTTTGACAATGGTTTCGTCTTTAGAGAGTAACTCTATCTCATCCAAGATCTCACAAAATTTTGAATAATATTGGAGTTGAAACAATGAGCCCAATAGATGTCGATATCCCTTAATAAACAGTGATAACTGCTTAGTGATCATGTCAGGGTTAGACTTGAATAGGTCTACCCAAGCCAAGGCATGGCGGTAAGAATTAGGGAAATTCTGAACAATATTATTGTACCAAACGTGACTTTGATGAAAGTACAATTGCTCGTAGAAACTCAGATTTTCTAATCTTACACTAGGCAAATTGGATTTAAAAAAAAGCGTAACCTCGTTAAAATCTGTTTGGCTTTTGGCGTATCCTTTTTGTAGAAAAAGACTGTATAAACTTAGCGTCAGATTAGAAAGTGAATGTCCTGATGCGATGATAGCCGTGGTTTCATTGACTTCCTTAGTGAGTTCTTCGGCTCTAGTTTCAATACTTCTGGTAATGTATTGTGATTCAATTAATTTCTCGAACTCCATAAATTCTAAGGCGATGGTAAAATACTTAGCTTCTTTCGCTTGGATTTTGCCTCTTTCTAAAAGTTTTAGTGCCTGTCTGTAAAAACCTTTGTTATAAAGAATTTTAGCATGGTCTAAGAGTTCTCGGAGCTGAATATCCGCATTATGGCTGATATGAAAATGTCTTAGACTGGATAGTATTTGCTTATAGAGATTTGCCTTCTGATTTGAGAATTGTTCTTTCTTGATGCTCTTAACTTTTTCCAAAAAAATCTTATCATCATAAATTTTTGCCGATTCCATGGCATCGAAAAGCATAACAAATTTTACATCATCCGAATTTCCACTTCGATTCACGAACATTCTAAAATGTCGCTTCTCCGATTTTGTCAGAGATTTGATGAGCTCAAATAGGGGGTCGTACTTTGTGTTAGCCATTGTATTTAATATACTTTAATCAATTGATATTCAACGGTATGCAATTACAAAGCTTTTTTTAAAAATAGTAGAAGCTTTGGCTAATGCTTTGGCCTCATACAAGGTCTCACATATATTTCAATTAAGATTAAAGAAGAATAAAGAGTAAAAATAAAGAGACCAAATAAACGATGGATCAACAAAAAATACAAATCTTCGATACAACTCTTCGAGATGGTGAGCAAGTGCCGGGTTGTAAATTGAATACAAAAGAAAAATTAGAGGTAGCCGAAAGGCTCGAGGCACTGGGCGTAGATGTTATTGAAGCTGGCTTTCCAATATCCAGCCCTGGCGATTTTGAATCTGTCGTTGCGATCGCAAAACTTGTGAAAAACGCTACAGTTTGCGGATTAAGCAGAGCAGTTGAGAAAGACATTACAACAGCTGCAGAAGCGGTTCAATATGCCAAAAGACCACGAATTCATACTGGAATTGGAACTTCTGAATCTCATATCAAATACAAACTCAACAGTACTCAGGATAAGATTTTAGAGCGTGCAGTTGCCGCTGTGGCTTTGGCCAAGAAGTATGTTGAAGACGTTGAGTTCTATGCTGAAGATGCAGGAAGAACTGAAAATGAGTACTTAGCCCGCGTTTGCGAAGCAGCGATTAAAGCTGGAGCAACTGTACTCAATATTCCAGATACCACAGGTTACTGCTTGCCAGAAGAATACGGAGCTAAGATTAAGTACCTAGTAGAAAATGTTAAGGGCATTCACACTGTAACCCTTTCAACGCACTGCCATAACGATCTTGGGATGGCCACTGCGAATTCTATCGCTGGAGTAATTAATGGCGCTACACAAATTGAATGTACTATTAACGGAATTGGTGAAAGAGCCGGAAATACGGCTTTAGAAGAAGTAGTGATGGTTTTAAAGCAACATCCTTACTTGAATAAAACGACTAATATCGATACCAAACAGCTGAACGCTATTTCGAGGTATGTTTCAGATACCATGCGTGTGCCAGTACAACCGAATAAAGCCATTGTAGGCGCAAATGCCTTTGCCCATTCTTCAGGAATTCATCAAGATGGCGTGATCAAGCGAAGAGATACTTATGAAATTATTGATCCACAAGATGTTGGCGTAGACCACTCTTCGATTGTGCTTACTGCCAGAAGTGGAAGAGCAGCTTTGGCGTATCGACTGAAACTGATAGGCTTCGAACCCACTAGAGATGAATTAGACATAGTTTATGCTAACTTCCTGATTGTTGCTGATGAGAAGAAAGAAATAATAGATGCAGATCTTCAAGCGTTAGCAACAATTAACCATAGGATGGCTGTATAAACATGGCAAAAACATTATTTGACAAAGTTTGGGACGCCCATGTGGTGAAACAAATTGATGGAGGAATTGATGTTCTCTATATTGATAGACATCTGATTCATGAAGTAACTAGCCCACAAGCTTTTGCTGAATTGGAGGCTAGAGGTCTTGAACTATTTAGAAGGGATAAGATTGTGGCAACTCCAGATCATAATATTCCTACAGAAAATCAGCATTTACCAATTAAAGATGCACTCTCTAAGCATCAGGTAGATAAACTGCTCGAAAACTGCGCAAAGCATAAGGTTGAACTTTACGGGCTTGGACATCCGTTTCAAGGCATTGTGCATGTGATTGGCCCTGAATTGGGAATTACGTTGCCCGGTAGAACAATGGTTTGTGGTGATTCACATACCTCAACGCATGGAGCCTTTGGTGCCATCGCTTTTGGAATCGGAACTAGCCAAGTGGCCCAAGTCATGGCTACCCAATGTTTACTTCAATCGCGACCTAAAACCATGCGCATCACGGTAGATGGTGACTTAAATAAAGGCGTTTCTGCCAAAGACATTATTCTTTATATCATCAGCCAGCTGACGGCTGCTGGTGGTACTGGCTACTTTGTCGAGTATGCTGGTTCAGCCATCAAAAGCTTGTCGATGGAAGCTCGTATGACCATATGCAATATGAGCATTGAAATGGGAGCAAGGGGCGGTATGATTGCACCAGACGAAACTACTTTCGATTATATTGAAGGAAGAGAATTTTCTCCTAAAGGTGAAGACTTCGAAAAGGCGGTTACTTATTGGAAAACCTTGCATACAGATGCTGATGCTACTTTTGATCTAGAATATAATTACCCAGCTGCAGATATTGAGCCTATGATTACCTATGGCACCAACCCTGGTATGGGCATTAAAATCAAAGGTAATATACCTGAAACACTCGGTTTGGCCAGTCAAGATAGTTACCATAAAGCCTTGAATTACATGGGTTTCAAACCGGGAGAATCTTTATTGGGTAAAGAAATTAGCCATGTTTTTATTGGAAGCTGTACCAATTCTAGGATTGAAGATTTACGCGTAGTGGCGGACTATGTCAAAGGAAAACAACGAGCTGCTCATGTTCAGGCGATGATCGTTCCGGGCTCTAAGCAAGTTGAAAAGCAAGCCAAAGCCGAAGGATTGGATTTAATTCTGAAAGAAGCGGGCTTTGAACTACGTGAACCAGGTTGTTCAGCCTGTTTAGGAATGAATGAAGACAAAGTGCCTGCCGGTGCTTATTGTGTTTCTACTTCTAACCGAAATTTTGAAGGAAGACAAGGCCCCGGAGCAAGAACACTTTTGGCAAGCCCATTAGTGGCGGCCATTACCGCAATACAAGGTAAAATCGTAGACATCACCGAATTTTTAAATTGAAATGGAAAAAGTAGTTAAAGTAATTAGCAGCGCAGTTCCATTGCCAAATGAGGACATTGACACCGATCAAATCATCCCTGCGCGTTTTCTAAAGGCCACTTCTCGTGAAGGTTTTGGAGATAACTTGTTCAGAGATTGGCGATACAATAATGACAACTCTAAAAAGGATTTCGTGTTGAATGACAGCACTTACGCTGGAAGTGTTTTAGTGGCGGGTAAGAATTTCGGTTGCGGTTCATCTAGAGAGCATGCCGCTTGGGCTTTGTATGATCATGGGTTCAGAGTGGTAGTTTCAAGCTTCTTTGCTGATATTTTCAGGGGGAATGCCTTGAACAATGGCTTACTGCCGGTTCAGGTTTCGGAAGAATATCTTCAGCAACTATTAACCGCAATTAAAGCAGATCCATCAACCGAGGTGATGGTAGACCTTCAATCTCAAGAGATTATTTTTAATGGTCACACGGCCACTTTTGAAATAAACTCTTACAAAAAAGTTTGCCTGATCAATGGC
>JBLIKG010000174.1:0-5135 GCA_047636255.1 Roseivirga sp.
ATAAGAAATTAACTATACAATGAAAAGAACATTCCAACCTTCGCAGAGAAAAAGAAAGAACAAGCACGGCTTCAGAGCAAGAATGGAATCAGCTAACGGTAGAAGAGTTCTGGCTAGCAGAAGAGCTAAAGGCAGACATAAATTAACCGTTTCTGACGAGAAAAAAGGCAAGAAGTAATCTTCTCCTCGGCCGAGGTTTTCATATTTTAAAACCTCAAAGTCATCGAACCCAAGAAATTGAAATACACTTTCCCGAAAACGGAGAGATTGCACAGCAAAAAAATAATTCAGGAGCTTTTCGACAAAGGCTCCTCTTTTTATTTGTACCCCTTCAAGGTTGTTTTCATATCGAATCCATACGATAATGATCAATTTCTGCCGCAATTCTTAGTTTCTGTATCTAAGAAGAAATTCAAAAGGGCGGTTGATCGGAATAAAATTAAGCGCAGAATTAAAGAAGCTTACCGCCTCAATAAGCATTCACTAGAGAATGAAGAGGCTGTAACGAAGTCACTTTGCCTTGGCTTGATTTACACAGGCAAGGAAATCCACGAATATAAACTCATTGAATCCAAAGTAAAGAAGCTCATTGTAAAGCTTGTTGAGTTGAATTCAGAAGTCTCTGAGTAAAGGGCTACTCCTGGAACCGATTAGTTTTCTTCTTCGGTTTATGCATTCTTATTTCTTCGCCATATATTGAGTCATTCTACCGAAATTGTAATTTCGAATAACAGAACGGCATAATGACCGTTTAGCTCACAATATGAATAAGAAGATGTCAAAGAATAAATTCAAGAAGCGATATGTGGTTTTAGTCCTTTTGTCAGGCTTCGCGCTTTGGTCTTTTACGGCTCCACAAAACGATAAGTACTTCGAAATCCTTAAGAACCTCGATATTTTCGCCACAATGTACAAGGAGGTCAACGCCAATTATGTTGACGATATTAATCCTAATACTTTCATGAGGGTAGGGATTGACGAAATGCTCAATCAATTAGATCCTTACACAAATTTTTATTCAGAAGATCAGATTGAAGACGCCCGAACAGAAAATACTGGAGAATATGGTGGTATCGGTGCTCAGGTCGCTCTTATCGACAATAAAGTAATGATTTTAATGCCTGATAAAGGCTTTTCTGCGGCCAAAGCTGGTTTAAGAAGGGGAGATGAAATTATCAGCATTGATGGCATTGATGTAAAAGGCAACTTCGAACGAGCAAGCGAATACATTAAAGGCCAAGCTTCAAAAAAAATAAAACTAAAAGTCAATAGACAAAATGTTGGCACTCTGGATATAACAGTGGACCTAGAAAAAATAGACTTACCTAATGTGCCCTATTATGGGATGGTCACAGCTGATATTGGGATTATCAAGCAAACTGGATTTACGAATGACGCTTCAAAGGAAGTGAAAAGTGCCCTTCGTGAACTTAAAAAGCAAGGAGCTACCAAAGTGATTCTTGACTTAAGAGGCAATCCAGGGGGGTTACTTAATGAGGCAGTGAATATTTCTAACATATTCATTCCTAAAGGAGAATTGGTGGTAACCACTAAAGGAAAGTTAGAGGAGACCAATGCGACTTATAAAACATTAAATTCTTCAACGGACGAAGAAATACCGCTGGTAGTGCTCACCTCCAGTAATAGTGCCTCTGCCTCTGAAATTGTGGCAGGAGTGATTCAAGATTACGATCGTGGAGTAGTCGTTGGGCAGAAATCCTTTGGAAAAGGATTGGTACAGCGAACCCTACCACTTTCTTACAATTCTCAAATGAAAGTCACCATTGCCAAATATTATACCCCTAGCGGAAGATGTATTCAAGCGCTTGATTATGGAAATCGTAATGAGGATGGGAGCGTAGGTAAAATTGCCGATTCTCTTAAAACGCTTTTCAAAACAAGAGGAGGCAGACCAGTTTACGATGGTGGAGGTGTTGATCCCGATTTATTGGTGGATGCAAAGAAACTAGCACCAGTGACTATTGGAATCATACGAGCAAGCCTTTTGCTGAAATTCGGTAATCAATATGAGGCACAAATCGATTCGATTGCAGAGATTAAAGATTTTCAAATCAATGATAAAATATTTAGTGATTTTAAGGCTTGGGTTTTAAATCAAGATTTTGATTATGCCAGCCCGCTTGAGAAAGAAGTTGAAAGACTCAAAGAGGTGGCGAAGTCAAATGATGCATTGGGTAAGATCCAAAGTCAGATTGCGCTAATCGAAAAGGCACTGGGTCATGATAAGGCTGCGGACATTGAGGCTAACAAACTTCAGTTAAAGCAATTATTAAAAGAAGAATTTGTATCTAGGTTCTATTTAGAAGAAGGAAGATTAGAAGCTTCTTTTGAAAATGACCAAGATTTAAAACAAGCCATTCAGGTGTTGAATAATTCGGTTAAGTATTCTCAAATAATCAAAGGTCAGTAATTCTTCATCCCAGACTTGATCAACCCATAAATATTGGACTACATCCTGCTCTTTCTACTCGGTATTATTGGCGGTTTACTAGCAGGCCTTATTGGAATTGGCGGAGGCGTGCTTTACATACTCATCCTTCCTTATCTACTTATAGGGATGGGCTATCCCGATGCTGAAATTGTTCAGTTTACGATTGCAAATTCCTTGGTAGGCACTATGTTCGCAGCACTTTCGGGTAACATTGCGCTAATTCTTAAAAAGGAATTCTATTGGACGGAAGTGATTATTATGGGTGGTTTTGCCACCGTTTTCTCATTGTTATGCTTGAATTTAGTCGTCAATACACCATTTTATCAAAGAGATAAATTCAATTTGGTTGTAATTGGGTTACTGTTATTCATCGCTTTCAAAACCTTAAAAGGGACAAAAAAACAGTCTAATTTAGAAATACATCAAATTGAAAATCTAAAGATCGGAGGTGTTGGCGCTTTAGCCGGAATACTTTCAGCCTTATCTGGTCTTGGTGGAGGGGTCATTATTATTTCGGCCTTAAACCTCAAGTTCAATGTCGACATGAAAAAAGCGAAGTCGATTTCTTTAGGAGTCATCTTCATTAGTTCATTCGTGATGTCAATTTCTAATATGTTTGAAAGTCCAGTTCTTGAAGTAAAAGGGAATAACATAGGTTATATTGTCTGGCCACTGGCTCTCATTTTATCTGCGGGGGTTGTCATTGGCTCTCCTTTGGGAGTAAGATTTGCTCGGAAGCTTTCTAATCGCGCCATCAGTTATATCTTTGTACTGTTTTTAGTGGTGGTAATTATAGATAAGTTACTTCAGTTTATTGCTTAAGCTCCATTCCGTTTTCAATTTTAACCTAAGATCGTTGTGATCAAAATTCTAAGTATTGAGACTTCAACTACAGTCTGCTCTGTTTGTATATCTGTAGATGGAGTACCATTGGCCTACCAGAAAATGTTTCTGGAGAAATCTCATTCCAGCTTATTGACGGTAATAATCGACCAGTTGATGAAGCAAGTAGATTTATCAATGAACGACCTCGATGCCATAGCTGTCTCTAAAGGCCCTGGCTCATATACTGGATTAAGAATTGGAGTGAGTACTGCCAAAGGGCTTTGTTACGCACTCGATAAGCCATTGATCGCGGTCAATACTTTACTAACCATGGCGCATGAGGTCAATCAGGTGAATCATTCAAAGCTTTTATTATGCCCAATGATTGATGCAAGACGAATGGAAGTCTATACGGCCATATTCGATCATGAACTCAATCAAATCGAAACTACGAATGCAAAAGTATTGGATGAATCTTCGTTTCAAGGAACATTAGATAAAGGTCAAGCGTTGTTCTTCGGAAATGGCGCAGATAAGTTCAAGGACTTTAGAGCGGAAGAAGCCAATATTGTATTGATTGGAAACATTAGCCCATCAGCCTCATCAATCGGCAGTTTGGCTTTTGAAGCTTATCAAAGAAATGAGTTTGAAGATTTGGCTTATTTCGAACCCTATTATCTAAAGGATTTTATTGCTACTAAACCGAAGAAACTATTATAGAATGGAAGAGAAGGAAATAATAAACCGTGTAACAAGCAGTCCGATAGTCACATTTAATCTTGAAGAGTACTACAATACGGGTGAGCGGATAGAATATGACATCGCTCAACATCTGTTTCAAGGATTAATTTTGAAAGAAAAGGATTTCAGGGAATTTATTAAAGACCATGATTGGTCAATTTACCAAGGAAAAAACGTAGCGCTTTTTTGTTCCGAAGATGCTATCGTCCCAACTTGGGCCTACATGCTCTTGGCTACGAAGCTTTCGCCTTATACCAATATGATTGTTTTTGGAAAAAAGGAAGTACTTGAATTCGCACTTTTTAAAGAAGCACTCTCAAAAATCGACTTGACTTTTTTCGAAAATCGACCTGTTGTGATTAAAGGATGTGGAGATTTACCAATTTCTGAATCGGCATATGTAGAAATTACACGGCTACTAATGCCCATTGCAAAATCAATAATGTATGGTGAACCATGTAGCACGGTACCTTTATTCAAAAAATCATCGCGCTCTAGCAATTGATCTTCAAGTTGTTAACATTTTATTTAAAAAATCTCTAAAGAAGGTTTGGATTACTAAGGAATACCATGCTACATTTGCATCCCGTTTGAACGAAGCGGACACGAATTGAAAGCTTGAAACCAACAAAACTTTAAAATTTATTTTGTTTTAATTTGTTGGAATTAGAAAACATTAAGTTACCTTTGCATCCGCTTTGAGAGAGACTAGAGCAAGAGTAAAGCAGGAAAGGGATAATCGAACGAGATTATCTTAAAATTTATGAAAGGGTTTAAGTCCTTTTATGAAACGTTTATCGAAAGTATTTTCAGCAGAGATCTGCCACACCATGACGATATAGCTATCAAATAGTGGCAAGGAGGTTGGGAGTCGTTGGAGTAGATAGAGAAGTTCTTTGAATAGATGTAAAACGATAGCGGACCGCCCGAATTTAATATTTGGGTTAAGCCAGAAGTTCAGACAACATTGTCCTTCGGGACCTCATCAGAGATGATGTAGTAAGAATACTTACAATGGAGAGTTTGATCCTGGCTCAGGATGAACGCTAGCGGCAGGCCTAATACATGCAAGTCGAACGGTATATATCTTTCGGGATATAGAGAGTGGCGAACGGGT
>JBLIKG010000175.1:0-5124 GCA_047636255.1 Roseivirga sp.
AGATTATTTACTTCCTCAGTCTTTCTAAACCTCATCATCAAAGGATCAATTTGATCCCAAAGGCCATTCAGGTAGAAATCTTTGACCAAGCCTACAACTCTATAGCGAATCGTGTCATATAAAATCACTTCTTGCCCTACTACTGTTTCTTGAGTCCATCCAAATGATGTGGCCATTTTTTCATTCACAAGAATAGAATTCACCCTATCGGTTTCTGCATTGTCGACAGTAAAGCTCCTCCCTGCCAATACTTGCATACCAGCTGTTTCGACATAGTTGGGTCCAAAATCAAAGATTTCTACTTCTAATTCAGTATCTCCATTTTTTACGGGTCTTTCTGCAGAACCCCAACCTATATGGCTATTTGTTGGTGATACGCTTTCAATCAAGGGATTAGCCGCAATCGCATTTCGCATTTGCTCAACTTCTTGTGGATTAGACATCCCTATGATGATCAAATTATTCTTATCGTAGCCTTGATCAAGCGTCTCTTGATATCTCGCGTTTTGAACAAAGCCAAAACCAGAAACCAACGCCATCACTGAGATTAAAAATTGGAAGGCTAATAAAACTTTAGCCAAAATTGAAGAGCTGCCCACTTTCAAAGTGCCTCTTAAAATCGAAACCGGTTTAAACTTACTCACGAAAAGTGCAGGATATCCACCCGCCATAAAGGCTGTGGCTAATAGCACTAAGACAAGAAACAATACCAAACCTGGGTTTTTACTCAAGGCTAAGACAAGAGTGAGTCCAGGCCACATGTCGCTATATTTAGGAACC
This sequence comes from Roseivirga sp., assembly GCA_047636255.1. Lineage (GTDB taxonomy): Bacteria > Bacteroidota > Bacteroidia > Cytophagales > Cyclobacteriaceae > Roseivirga. Next base: position 781 of record JBLIKG010000175.1, read on the forward strand.
AGCCAAGTAGCAAACGCTACCCCAACAATTAAAGCTAAAAAGCATAGGATAAGGTTTTCTCCAAGAAACTGAAAAACCAATTGTCCACGACTTCCCCCAACTGTTTTCCTAATCCCAATTTCTTTTAACCGCTTATTTGCCATTGCAATAGCAGTATTAGTAAAATTAAAGCAAGCCAACAACAGAATTAAAATCGCCATTACATTCGGAGCCATAATGGCTGCGGGGTTCATGGCTTGCCAAAGACCTCCACCATTTAAGTCTCTTTGATTTTCAGGGGCTTCAGCCATAGTCTGAACCCAAAAGTCAGAAATCATGAAATCTGGTCTTTTCTCGTTTTGGAGTTCGACATATTTATTGATGGCATTTGGTACTGCATTCGCCACGGCTGGATTTTCAGTCTGCAAAAAGACGGCATCAATAAAAACTCCCCAATCAGTCTTGTCGATATTGAACATTGAATAGATATTCTCAAAAACTGATAGTGTCTGAAATTGCATCAGTGTGTTTTCAGGAATTGACTCAAATACGCCTCCTACTGTAAACATGTAATTGGGGCCAGTTGTATTAATCACCTCCACCGTCTCACCTACAGGGTTTAAATCTCCAAATAAGGCTATTGAGGTTTCATGCGACAACATGATTTTACTTCGATCTTTAAAATTTTCCTTAATCCCGTATTTTAATGGATAAGTAAAAACGTCTAGATAGTTTTCGTCTGCAAAAGCGATATTCCTATTGAAAACCTGACTTCCTCTTTTGATGGTAATTCCTCGGCCTTCATAGCGAGTTACCGCTTTCAAACCTGCCACCTCGTTTTTAATAGCATCTACCGCCATCATAGGTGCAAAATTGTAAGGTACTTTGTTGCCCTGCACTTGGCGCCTCATACTAACCTGATATATCTCCCCTTTATTGAGGTGATTATCATCGAATGACGTAGAGAAATCATAGTTGAGATAGGCAACTATGCAACAACCCAGTGCTAAACCGAGCCCTACAATATTGACAAATACAAACAGCTTGCTCTTGAACAAGCTGCGCAATGTTACTTTAAAAAAATTTTTAAACATGACTTTGACCTTTTGTTGTGATTTGAGTGACTGTCGTACAGATGCCATTGTTGATTTAATGGTTGCACCAAAACCAAAGTTAAACTATTTCTCTACACAACTAAGTACTTAGTTTATTGAAACCGCAAACAACTTGTCCGTACAGGTTGAATTTAATCCGCTGTTTTTACCATGTTATTGTTACTTTTGCCAACAAATCAAAATCAACCTATGGAAACGGAATTGAAAAAAGTAGCCCTGAACGATTTGCATCAAAATTTAGGTGCTAAAATGGTCCCATTTGCAGGTTATAATATGCCCGTTCGCTATTCATCAGACATTGAAGAGCATAATACGGTAAGAAATGGGGTTGGCGTTTTTGATGTTTCCCACATGGGTGAGTTTCTCGTTGAAGGTCCAAATGCATTGGATTTGATTCAGCGTGTGACCAGCAATGATGCTTCTAAATTGGTAGATGGACAGGCACAATATTCTTGCTTTCCAAATGAAGATGGCGGTATTGTAGATGATCTTTTGGTGTATAAATTGAAAGATGAGCAATACATGCTAGTCGTAAATGCTTCAAATATTGAAAAAGACTGGAACTGGATCAATCAATACAATACCAAGGGTGCAATTCTGAAAAACGTTTCAGATGACTACTCACTTTTCGCAGTACAGGGGCCAAAGGCAACTGAAACTTTGCAATCGTTGACTAGTGTCAATCTTTCAGAAATTACGTTCTATACTTTTGTAGTAGGCCCTTTAGCAGGCGTAGATTATGTAATCATTTCGGCCACGGGTTATACTGGCGCTGGAGGTTTTGAAATTTATGTGAGTAATAAATATGCTGAACAGGTTTGGAAAGCCATTTTCGAAGCTGGAGCTGCCTACGACATCAAACCAATTGGTTTAGGCGCTAGAGACACTTTAAGGCTTGAAATGGGCTATTGCTTATATGGAAATGACATTACCGACACTACTTCTCCACTAGAAGGTGGATTAGGATGGGTAACTAAATTCACTAAAGAATTTACCAATAGCGAAAACCTTAAAAAGCAAAAAGAAGAAGGAGTAAAGAGAAAACTCGTTGCTTTCAAAATGATCGATAAAGGTATTCCTAGAAGCCATTACGAGCTTCAAGATGCTGATCAAAACGTTATTGGTGAAGTAACTTCTGGCACCATATCACCAATGCTTGGCTATGGCATCGGATTGGGTTACGTTACGACTGAAAATTCTAAAATAGGCACTGAAATTTTTGTGTCTGTAAGAAACAAAAGCTTGAAAGCTGAAATCATTAAGCTTCCATTTTACAAGGCTTAATTAGCCTACAATACCCCTGAAATCATGAAATAAGCGGTAACAATTCTTATTCTCAACGAAATGTTATTTGCGAATTCCATCTGAAAACTAAAAAACAATAAAAATCAACAGATGAAAATAGATGTTTGTTATACTCCCGACCTGATCCATCAATATGAGGTCGAGAATAAGACTGTTGTTGTTATTGATATACTTAGGGCCACCTCTTGTATGGTGGCTGGATTAGCTTCTGGAGTGCAATCCATTACCCCTGTTGCTACGGTAGAGGAATGTGAAGCACTTGGTGCAAAAGGCCATATTATGGCTGGGGAACGTGGTGGCGAAAAATTACCACAGTTTCATCTTGGAAATTCTCCTTTCGAATACATGAAACCAGAATTAAGAGGGAAGAAAATAGCAACTACTACAACCAACGGGACGCAAGCCATCGAACTTTCTAAAAAAGCAAACGAAGTGATCATCGGGGCTTTTCTTAATCAGAAGGCGGTTGTTAATCATCTCAATAAAACAAAAAATGACATTCTGCTTTTCTGTGCAGGCTGGCAAGGTAAATACAATTTAGAAGACAGCCTTTTCGCAGGCGCCATTTGTAATGCGCTTAAAAACGATGCCGAATTTGAAAGTGATTCTGCCCTCTGTGCACTCTACCTATACCAATCAATGGCTTCAGACATCTCTTATTATATCAGCAGAAGTAATCACGCTTCTCGCCTTACTAAATTTGATGCAAGAGAAGATATTGAATATTGTGCGAGAGTAGATGAATTTAATGTTTTACCGAAATTGAGAGGCTCAGAATTAGTGCTTTAATATTAAAGCTTCAGCTTCTCATTATTTTGATGTCTGTCCTTGTCACGGTTCGTTTTTGTAGCCATTTTTTGGTCCCAAGCGGCCTGTAGGTCAATGCCTGTCTGGTTCGCTAAACAGACCACCACGAACATTACATCGGCTAACTCCTCCCCTAGGTCTTTCGATTTATCCGATTCCTTTTCGGATTGTTCACCGTACCTGCGAGCAATTATCCGTGCTACTTCTCCAACCTCTTCAGTCAATTGAGCCATATTCGTCAATTCGTTGAAATAACGCACGCCCACCTCTTTGATCCATTTGTCTACTTCTTGCTGTACTTCAGTAATTCCTTTGATTGACTCGCTCATTATTTCTTGTCTTTAGTATCAATAATTATTGTCACCGGGCCATCATTGACCAAAGCTACTTTCATATCTGCGCCAAACTCACCGCTTCCTATTGGTCGATCCAAATCGAAAGCGAGCTGTTCTTTAAAGGCTTCATAAATGGGAATGGCTATATCTGGTTTTGCAGCCTTGAGATACGAAGGTCGATTTCCCTTTTTTGTGCTGGCGTGCAAAGTAAATTGGCTGATGACTAATATTTCACCCTTTACATCGATCACACTTTTATTCATCACCCCTTCTTCGTCAGCAAAGATTCTTAGACCGACTATTTTTCTGCTCATCCATTCAATATCCTCTTTATTGTCAGCCTCTTCAATTCCCACCAAAATCATGAGTCCTTGGCCAATAGCCGATTTTACTGTGCCCTCAATGGTTACTGAGGCTTCCGAAACATGTTGAATTACTGCGATCATATGAATGCAAAAAACCTGATTATTAAAATAGGATTCAAGTAATTTGGTTAAATTTCAATCTATGCGAATTAGATGGCATTGGCTATACATTTTTTTAGCAATCGGAACGGCTGCTTTCTTTTTTTACAAGCAATATCAGCAGCCATTGAGCTATGAGTTTGCTTCACAATTTGATGGAAACGATTATACTAATAGCTATCAATATTTTTCTGGTATTCTAAATAATTACGAAGTCGCCTTTCCCTTTAATGGAAGGATCTTGGTGCCTTGGTTAGCGGCTCAAATCAATTCTGGCGATATCATTGCCGACTTACAATGGATTAATCTCGCGTTCACTCTTGCCGCTATCATAGTCCT
>JBLIKG010000176.1:0-5105 GCA_047636255.1 Roseivirga sp.
CCGTCTGGCGTCTGTTGCGCTTCCAAACTATTTTCTACCAAGTAAGCTTCAATGGTTTCTTTTTCTTTTTCAAGTAGAAGCGCTACTTCTCTTTTGGCTTCCGCTTCAAGCCTATCCATAATCACTTGTCTTTCATTTACCTCGGTAACGCGAACTTGCATATAAACAGACTCCGTTGTGTCAAAGTTAGCTGCCACTCTCATGTTAGTAAGCGTAAAATACTGCTCTAAAGTGAATTTTATATGAGCACTGTCCCCTTCGCCCAATAAAACTAGTACATCTCTCAACATTGGAGGAGCGTCTTGATATGGGTTTAGTCTGAAACCACCAGCAGGTTTAGGTTCAGCGACAACAGAATCTTTATAAACACTTTTAAGTTCAAGAATCATAAGGTCATCAGCGCCTGCCTTTCTTCCCTCTCTATCGTCAATAATTCTATAAGACAAGCCAGATTCCAAAGGGATAAATGGCTTTTCTTTTGAACAACTATAAATCAAAGTCAGCGTCAGAAGGAGTGCAAAAATTTTTTTCATTATTGTAAATATTAGCTGTTAACGATTATACTGCGAATTGGGAGATGTTTTTAATTGAGGTTGATCAGTTCTTTGTCGAGCAAAGGTCTATAATCTTTTAATACTGTTTTAAATTTCTCGACTGTTTCTTCTAAAGTCCACTCCGTTTTTCCACCAGCTGCGTTTCTATGTCCCCCACCATTGAAATAAGTCGATGCAATTTCATTTGCTGGGAATGCACCTGTTGACCGAAAAGATATTTTAATGCCATCACCTGAATCTTTAAACAGTACCGCCAATACGATTCCTTCTAAAGACAACGCATAGTTCACTAAACCCTCAGTATCACCAGTTTTTGATTCAAAACGATTCAATTCGTCATTGGTAATCGCGAAATAGGCGGTATGATATTCTGGAAGTATTTCTAGTTTTTCGCTTAATGCGAAGCCTATAAAACGCAATCGATTCAATGAATTTCTGTCGTAGATGTTTTTGGCTACTTTGGCATTATCTGCACCAATATCAATCAATTGCGCCACAACCTCATGTACATTTTTGGTTGTATTTTGATGGCGGAAACCACCAGTATCCGTCATAATTCCGGCATAAAGGCATTCTGCAATGTCTTTATCAATCAAGTCTTTATCGCCAAATTCAACGATTAATTGATAGCATAACTCACAAGTTGATGCCGCTTTGGTATTCCACAATCGGTAATCAGCGAAATCCTCAGGATCAAGATGGTGGTCGATGTTTACTTTGAAAGCCTTCGCAGCTCTCACCATTTCGCCCATTTCGTTGATTCGCTTAAGCACCGAAAAATCAAGGGTAATAATTACCTCTGCTTTCTCGATAAACTCCTCCACAAGAGTGGCTGTTTCGTCAGAATAGACAAGCACATCCTCATTACCTTTCATCCAAAACAGGAATTCTGGGTAATCACTTGGAGTGATGACTTGCACTGAATGACCTTTTTTAATAAGGTAATTTGCTATACCCAAAGACGACCCTAATGCGTCTGCATCGGGCTTGTGATGCGTAGTGATCACAATTCGGTTAGGTTTTTTAAGCTGATTGATTAAAGATTCTATCTCCCGCATTAACAACAAATACCGCATAGGCGGTATGAAAGTAAGTCGGCAAAGTTGATAAGAATAAGATTCAAAAACAACGATTTTAACAGGCTTTAACCCATTGTTAAGAATGTTAAAATATTCAGAATCAGGTGAGAGCAATCAGATTAATATTCTAATTTTGCAGCCGAATCAGATAAATCAATAATATCTAAAAATAGAATGGCAACAAACAGAACGTTTACAATGATTAAGCCTGACGCAGTAGAAGCAGGCAACATTGGTGGAATTTTAAGAATGATCGAGGAAGGTGGTTTCAAGATCGTTGCAATGAAGTATGTACAACTAAGTGCCGATATCGCAGGTAAATTCTACGAAGTGCACAATGCAAGACCCTTCTATGGTGAGCTTTGCGCTTATATGTCATCTGCTCCAATCGTAGCAGTCATCTTAGAAAAAGAAAATGCAGTTGCAGATTTCAGAAACCTAATTGGTGCTACTAACCCAGCTGAGGCTGCTGAAGGTACTATCAGAAAAATATATGCAAAATCAATTGCTGCAAACGCGGTACATGGTTCTGATTCTGACGAAAACGCTCAAATTGAAGGAAGTTTCTTCTTCTCTCAATTCGAAAGATTTTAATTAAAACAGAATTGAAATTTTTGAAAGCGGCTTTGGCCGCTTTTTTTATGCGCTTTTAGCCAAAACTCTCTTGATCCACCTTGGCAAAATCAAAGCCCCGATAATTAAATACGGATAAAAACTTAACAACCGCCAAATCAGACCTCCTGCAAAAGTGTAATCTCCTAAAAACTCTCCAAAGAAGGCTGGGAATAGATATTCTGCTGTCCCTGCACTTCCGGGTGTGGGTGAAACCAACATGACCAGCCACAATACCAAATGCCTTCCCACCATAAGGAAATGCTGTTCTAAGGTTAGAGCAACGAAGCCTGACACCAGCACATTAATGACCAAATACTTCATGACCCAAACTGAATAGGTCAAACCCAATAGCTTCAGCCAATAACCAATATGTTTTCCACGAAACTCCTGTGAAGCAGCATACAACTCATTAGCCCTGTTACTAAGCACCAAACTCCCCCTTTTCATCCATTTCAAAGAAGCTATCCTAAGCATCATTCTTAAAATAAGCTTCGGGAAAAACAAAATGGCCGCAGCTATGAAGCATGTGTAATAGGCGACTAAGCCATAACTGAGGTAGAAAAAATAATCGATGCCGCTTCCCAGTTCATTGAGACTTCCTTCTGATGAGGGCAAAACGGTACCTGCGCTTAAAAAATAAGCCAAAGGAGCCGCTGTGAGGAAGAATAAATTATCGAGAAAGGCCAAAAGCATCGCATAGGCGAAGGCTTTACCTAAACTCACTCCTTCTTTGTATAGAACGAAGATCACCAAGCCCATAGGGCCAAATAGTGGTGGAGTAACCGCAGTGGAGAATTCCCAAAGCAGCACTATGAAAAGAGCCGATTTCCAAGAAAAGGCTCCTTCTCCCAATACTTTGATACGGGTTGTATTCAGCGCGTCTTTAACGGCTAAAACCAGCAAGACTATAATAATTGCAGAAATTGAAACTTCTGCCATCAAATAAAAAGATTCTTTAGTCAGGTTCTTATCGCGTGCCGCTACGAAAACCACTACAGCCAAGCCAATGGCAACTGAAAGCCATACTCGCTTAGGGCTGAGCGCCTTTAAAGCTTTCTCCTCATCCATTCCCATTATTGATCAACAAGCGTTTCTTCAATCTTTTCGATCCAAAAATTATTAAATCCCTCACCAATGTGAAGGGTAATTTCATTTAATTGTAAAAGGTCGAGAATGGACAGAAAATTAAAAATGACAGCTATTTTATTCGGTTCGATTTCAATTAATTCTAAAAAAGAAAGCCTTGATTTTTTGAACAATTCATTCAAAAGAAATTCTCTCTGACCAGCGATTGTATAGGGAAATTGTATAACCTGATGAGTGGGCTTATCTTTGACCAAGTCGTAGCGAGTGATTACTTTTTGAAAGACCTTAAGTAGTTTATACAAGTCAAGATCCTGCAATTCGGATTCCACATCACCACCAGAGGCCAACTGTTTTAACTCTTTTGTGATATTCCCCCTGGATGTTTTTTGCATTCGGTCTTCTTCTAATTGACCAAGCGCCTCAATCACAGATTTATATTTTTTGTATTCCAAAAGGTGCTTCACCAATTCATCCCTTGGATCAACTTCGTTCCCATCTTCATCCATTACTGGTCTAGGCAAAAGCATTTTTGCTTTAACCCTCATAAGGGTGGCAGCCACTAGAATAAACTCGCTGGCCACTTCTACATTCATTTGTTCTAACTCATGCAAGTAGTTCAGGAAGTCCTTAGTGATTTTGGTGATAGGAATATCATGAATATCCAATTCATCGCGCTGGATAAAAAAGAGCAAAAGGTCAAAAGGACCTTCAAAAAGCGGTAGTTTAATTTCGAAACTCAATGAATATCAATTCTTGACTATCAAATATATAAGGAATGAACAAAGGAAGGCGATGAACCAGAAATAATTTCTAATTTTGTGTCTTTAAAAAACTGACCCAAACAATTTTTGACCCTACAAGTTATTTTGTCATTTAGTTTTATTTCATGTTAATACAACCGGGACCTCTACTTAGCGAAATTAACTCTCCAGACGATCTAAAAAAACTAGATCAAGCCAGTCTGGTTCAAGTTTGTGATGAGTTAAGACAGTATATTATTGATAACGTATCTGTTTACGGTGGCCATTTCGGTGCATCTTTAGGTGTTGTTGAATTGACAGTTGCTCTTCATTATGTTTTTAATACACCAACAGATCAATTAGTCTGGGATGTTGGGCATCAAGCCTACGGACATAAGATATTGACAGGAAGAAGAGATGACTTTAGTAGCAACAGAATTTACAACGGGCTTTCTGGCTTCCCAAAAAGAAAAGAAAGTGAGTATGATGCTTTTGGCGTAGGCCATTCGTCTACTTCAATTTCAGCGGCCTTGGGCATGGCTGTTGCGAATCAATATAAAAAAGACAATCGCCACCATATCGCGGTAATTGGAGATGGAGCCATGACTGGTGGTATGGCTTTCGAAGGCATGAACCATGCAGGAGTTTCGAACAGCAACCTGCTGATAATTCTCAATGACAATTGCATGTCTATCGATCCCAATGTAGGGGCGTTAAAGGATTATTTAACAGACATCACCACATCACATACCTATAACAGAGCTAAAGACGAAGTCTGGAACTTGCTCAGCAAGTTTTCAAAATTCGGGAAAAGTGCTCAAGAAGTGATTTCTAAAGTGGAAAACTCAATGAAGACCATGCTTTTAAAACAAAGCAATCTTTTTGAGTCACTCAATCTAAGATATTTCGGCCCTGTTGATGGCCATGATGTGCATCATCTAAGTCATGTACTGAAAGATTTGATGGACATTCCTGGTCCTAAAATTTTGCATTGTGTTACTGTTAAAGGAAAAGGCTATAAGCCAGCCGAA
>JBLIKG010000177.1:0-5101 GCA_047636255.1 Roseivirga sp.
GAGAAAAAAGTAAACACTGGGATAATCACGCAATGTGGATTGACCCAAACAATACAGATCACCTACTTCAAGGTTGTGACGGTGGCGTTTATGAAAGCTTTGACCAAGGCCAAAATTGGAAGTTCTTTACCAACCTGCCAGTCACCCAATTCTACAAGGTGTCTGTAGATAATGAGTATCCTTTCTATAATGTAATGGGTGGAACTCAAGACAACTATAGCCTTCACGGGCCTTCTCAAACCATAAGTGCCCATGGCATTGTAAGCTCAGATTGGATTGTTACACAAGGTGGAGACGGCTTCGAGTCCTTCCCTGACCCTGAAGATCCGAATATCGTTTATGCCCAATCACAGAATGGTGGTATCGTTCGATTCGATAGAAAAAGTGGCGAAGCCGTAAGCATTCAGCCTAAACCAAGAAAAGATGAAAAACAGTATAACTTCAACTGGGATGCCCCTTTAATGGTAAGTCCACACGATCACAAAACTGTCTATTTTGGTGGAAATAAACTTTTCAAAAGCACTGACCGTGGAGATTCTTGGGAAGTAATTAGTGACGAATTGGATCAAAATATTGATAGAAACCTACTTCCAATCATGGGTAAAATTTGGCCTATGGATGCTGTCGCGAAAAATGGATCTACCTCAAGATATGGAGCAGCCGTTTCACTAGATGAATCCAGAATTCAAGAAGGCTTAATTTACGTTGGAACAGACGATGGGCAAATCAATACTACAGAGGATGGTGGTAAAAACTGGAGAAAAATCAATCGTTTCAACGGAGTACCTGAAAACACTTATGTCTATGATTTGATTGCTTCGAAGCACGACATCAACACTGTATATGCTGCATTCAACAATCACAAAAGTGGAGACTTTAAACCTTATGTTTTCAAAAGTGCTGACAAAGGTAAAACCTGGACTAGCATAAGTTCGAACCTACCAGAAGGTGCTGTTTATGCCTTAGAGCAAGACCACAAAAACGGTAATATTCTTTTTGCTGGAACTGAATATGGTGTTTTCGTATCTATTAACGAAGGCGGAAGCTGGACTAAACTATCTGCTGGCTTACCTAACGCTATAAACGTTAGAGATATCGCTATTCAAGAAAGAGAAAACGACCTTGTTTTGGGCACTTTCGGAAGAGGCTTCTACGTGTTAGACAATTATTCTCCAATCCGTGAAATGGCCTCTGATTTAGAAAATAAGGCAGGCCATATATTTGCCGTTAAGGACGCGCTCATTTTTAATACTTGGCAACCGATCGGAAGCCTAGGTAGTCGAGACAAAGGTTTTCAGGGCGAATTATTTTTTGCAGCGGATAATCCTAGTCAAGGTGCTACGATTACTTATTGGGTGAAAGATGGAGTTTCTGCCTTAAAAGCTGATCGATCTAAAAGAGAATCAGAGGCATTTAAAAAAGGTGAGGCAATTCCATATCCTTCATTAGAAGAACTTAAAGCGGAGGAAAGTGAATTACCTTCCTTCCTCATTTTTACAATTAAAGACCAAACAGGGGATACAGTAAGTGAAATAAGAAGTTCAATTAAAAAAGGCATCAATAGAATCAATTGGGATTTGACTTACGCTGGCTTTGGCCCAGTAAATGAAAGACAGGCTTCACAAACAAGCAGCCTACCTTCTTCAAATGTTTATGTAGTGCCAGGTAATTATACGGTAAGTCTATCACAAAATGTTAAAGGTGAAATCAGCGAATTAGCGAGTCCTGTTTCCTTTAAAGTAAATGAACTCAATAATCGAACTATCCCTGCTGAGAACTGGGCGGCAATGGCTCAGTTTAAAAAGAAAGCTGTTGTGCTTATGCAGGCGGTTGGTGCTACCCGTGGATTAATTTCTGAAATGAATAATAAAATCACCAATTACAAAGCCGCGGCTAAGGGCTTCTCGGCAGTTGAATCAAATGAATTAATGAAGCAAATTCTAGCTTTGGAGAAAAAAGTCACCCAAGCTGGCATCGCACTGAATGGAGATCGAGATTATAATCAACTCGATTTAGATGGAGAATACAGCACAGGACAACGTGCTCAACAAGCCATTTACGATATCTTTGGCTCCAATTCTAATGTTACAGGCACAGCAATCAGAAACTATGATATCGCATCTGATGAATTTGCCCCAATACTAACCCAAGTGAAACAACTTTTGGGAGAATTTAGCGCAATGGATACTAAACTTGATCAAATAGGTGCACCATTAACCACAGGCAGAATACCTAACTGGAAAAAGCAATAAGTCTCATTCAAGAATAGGATTCAAATGGTTGAATCCTATTCTTGAATTGAAAGTGCTACCTTTGATTTCCTCAACCAACAACCAATCTTTATAATCCTCTAAAAGTACTTCGTTTATTGGAATTCATTCATGGGTTTAACTATTGTTGAAACCATTAATGAATCAGCATTTTCTATGGTCAATTAAAACTTGGAAACTAGCTGAATCATACCAAGGCTCTAACAACTAAAATGATATGAACAACAATATTTTTACTCCCTTTAACAAACTCATGGTGATGAACAGAATTAATCGAGCTGAAACGATTGGTAGTGAGCATTAAATTTATCAGCTCTATTACTGAAATATTTTATATTTTGGTAACTAGTGATGTTTGACCATATTGAGACTTTTTATAACTATATTAATTTTATTATTCAACAAGACTGGGTATTCTCAAGACTTAGTAACTATTGCTAATACCTTTTTGAACGATAAGAATTATTTTGAAGCCAAAAGCACCATTGATGATGCGTTCAAGTCTCCAGAAATGGATCAAAACGCCAGAGCTTGGTATACTAAAGGAAGAATTTATCATGAGATTTTAAAGAGTGATAACCCACAATTGAATAATTTCAAAAAGGATACAAAAGACTTTGCGTCTGAGGTGGTGCTTTGTTATAACAAAACTAAAATCCTCACAGACCCAGGTAATAACTTATACATACTGGCCTCTAACCAACTAGAGATTTTATGGGCTGACGGAATTAATCAAGGATACAAAGATTATCAATCTCAAAAATTTATTGCCGCTGCAAAATCATTTGAAATAGCGCAAGTCGCTAAACCTCGTGACACAACGGCCTATCTTTACGCAGGGTATAGCGCTCAAAACGCTCAAAATTATACTCAAGCTATAGGCTATTATACAGCGATGAAAAAATTTACTCGCTTAAGTAAGAACGTTTATAACAGTATTTTTCTTTGTAAACAGGCGATGAATGCCCCTTTAGAAGATCGACTAGATTTGATTGAGGAAGCCATTTTTGAATACCCTAATCACCTACCTTATATCGCTGAAGAAGTACGAGCATTAATTAAATTAAACAAACTTGAAGAAGCAGAATCGAGGTTAAATACGGTTTTACAACGCTACCCAAACAATTATGAACTTAGGTTAAGGCGAGCAGATTTATTCGACAGAATTTACAAGGAGTCGTATGTTAATGGACTTCCAGAAAGGTCAGAGCGTTATTTTGACATAGCTTCGGAAGATTACGAAATTTACCTAAATAAGTATCCGAAGGACTTTACTGCCAATTATAATTATGCGGTAATGATCAATGAGCAAGCCAATAAGGTTTATGATCGCGTCAACTTGATGAGCAAAGAAGAATACATGCTCAATGGAACAGATTTGGAGGAAGTTGGACACAATTGGACACGCAAAGCACTCCCCTATATGGAACAGGCTGAAATAATTAATCCAGAGGACAAAAATGTTCGTATCGCTTTAAGATTTTTCTACGAACGTCTGAAGATGGAGAATAAACTGAATGCCTTGAAGGAAAAAGGAGAAGGAAATTAATATGCGAGTAATTGTTGCCTCAAAAAATCCAGTTAAAATCAATTGTACAGAAAGTGCTTTCAAAAAGGCATTCAGCGAAACCATAAATATCGAAGGAATTTCAGTGCCTTCTGACGTTTCTGATCAACCCATGACGGATGCTGAAACTTTATTAGGTGCGAAAAACAGAGCTATAAATGCTCGCAGTGCTGAACCTAATGCTGATTATTGGATTGGTATCGAAGGTGGGATTAATCAAAACCAAGAAGGCGAAATGCATGCTTTTGCGTGGGTTTATATCACTTCTTCAAATCAAGAAGGCAAGGCAAAAACAGCTTCTTTTGAGTTGCCAAAAAAGATAGCAGAGTTGGTTAATCAAGGAATAGAACTTGGAGTGGCAGACGACATGGTTTTCAATCGCTCTAATTCCAAACAAAAAAATGGCGCTGTCGGCATTTTGACTAATGATTTAATCGATCGCGCTAGCTACTATGAACCTGCCGTAATCTTGGCTTTGATTCCTTTTCTGAATTCAGATCTCTATTAAAAACAAAGCTATTTCAATTTCCTTTTTTTCTTCTTTCAAACAAAATGAAATACGAAACCTTGGGTTTGAAATAGCTTTGTTAAATTTTAATTGACAAAAATGTTATTCAAACACCTTTGGTTTTCTTGGCATTTTTCCATCCATATTGGCTGTTTGTAATACCATAGCAGCAATAATTACCGCGTTCTTTTTCAAGTCCACTTCTTCTAAAGCCTCATATACATCCATGTTTGAATGGTGAGTCCTTGTGTTATAAGCTATTGGATCTTGAATAAACTGGAAACCAGGTAAACCAATTCCATCAAAAGCTAAGTGGTCAGTTCCTCCAGTATTTCTGGTGGTAATGGTATGTGCACCAATTTCATGGAAAGGCTTGAACCATTCTTCGAAAAGTGATTTAGTCGCTTCATTTCCTTGTAAGTAGATACCACGAATTGCTCCTGTACCATTATCCATGTTGTAGTACGCAGAAAACTTCTCATGTGCCTTATTTGGTTTCTTGTTGTTCATGAACACATTCTGAACATAATTTCTTGAACCAAAAATTCCTTGTTCCTCTCCACTCCATAAGCCAATACGAACTGTTCTTTTAAGCTTCACTCCTGATGTTTTCAAAATTCTCATTACTTCCATCATCACGGCAGAACCAGCAGCATTGTCAGTTGCGCCAGTGCCCGCAAACCATGAATCAAGGTGAGCACCAATCATTACAACTTCATCTTTAAGGACAGGGTCGGATCCTTGAATTTCACCTAA
>JBLIKG010000178.1:0-5091 GCA_047636255.1 Roseivirga sp.
ATTTGAATTCCTATGAGCTGCTCAAAGCGTTCAGTTATTCAATGGAGGGTTGGGGCTTAACACACAATGATAAAAACCTTATCTTGAGCGATGGTTCTAACAGCCTCTATTTCCTTGATACCGCTAGTCTTGCCGTAGTCAACAAAATGAACGTGACTTACGAAGGGGTCGCAGTGAGCAGCTTGAATGAATTAGAATATGTAGATGGTTTTATTTGGGCTAACATTTATCAGAAAGACCTAATTGCTAAAATTGATGCTTCTACTGGCAAAATTGTAGCCTTCCTTGATTTGGCAGACCTCACCTATCGCACTGGCCTATTAAGCCCAAATATGGATGTGCTCAACGGTATTGCTTGGCACGAAGGCACAAAATCATTGCTGGTAACAGGCAAGCTTTGGCCTCTGATTTATGTGCTTAAACTGGATGATAAACTGGCGAGCAAATAACCAATATCAACTGGCATTATGATTTCATTTGTAAGCACTTTAGAACAATTGAATTATAATATCTGGAGCTATCATATCCCCGTCAGTCCTGAAATTACTAAAGAAATCACCGCTGATGGCAATCGCAGGGTCATCTGTCAAGTCAATAATATAGCCACCATCCATAGTGCATTAATGCCTTTAGATCAAGGAAGCTATATCCTTGTGAATAAACAGGTTAGAAATCAACTGACTATAAGCGAAGGAGACAAAGTTCAGATCACTTTAGAAAAGGACACTTCGGAATACGGCATGCCAATGCCTGACTCCTTTAGGGTATTATTAGATCAAGATGAAATTGGAAGTGAATACTTTCATGCCCTCACTCCTGGCAAGCAGCGAGGCCTAATTTACGTTGTTGGCAAGATAAAAAACCTCGATAGTCAGTTGAACAAAGGAATGGCCATCTTGGAGCATCTTACCGAACGCAAAGGCCAGTTGGATTATAAGGCCTTGAATGTTAAGATCAAGGAATACAACCAGCGAAGTAAAATGAGGTAGGATCAACATGGAATAATATATCCTGCACATCATATTCATATTTCTTAGCTTTGGTTTATGACCAAAGACAGCCTTTATCTGCGATTTGTAAGGAACATCCTTCCTTCCCCTTTTTCAATTGCAGTGATTCTTACCCTTATCACATATTTATTGGCGTTGATCTTTACCCAAAGACCAGAGAATGCTGGTTCAGCTTATGGTTTAGTCATTTTAGATTATTGGGAAATTGGCTTTTGGGAATTGCTCGAGTTCACCATGCAAATGGCTTTGATTTTAATTCTAGGGCATGCATTGGCGCTTACTCCTTTCGTTAATAATATTATAATCCGCTTCACACATTATTGTGATACATCAGCGAAAGCGGCATTTTATATCAGCTTATTGACCATTCTTGTGAGTTTTATCAACTGGGGATTGTGCTTGATTTTCGGAGCTATTTTCGCTAGAAAAGTAGCCGAGAGAGCCAAAGCTAACGGTTGGAAAATGAACTACCCTTTACTCGGGGCAGCAGGATATAGTGGGATGATGTGCTGGCATGGTGGTTTTTCTGGCTCAGCGCCACTCACGGTGGCCAACAAAGACCACTTTCTAATTAATGAAATTGGCCAAATAGGAATTCAAGAAACACTTTTGAGTCCAATGAACATTGCCGTTTCTATCGCTTTAATAGTGATTGTTCCTATGGTATTCTATTGGCTGGGCACTAAGAGTAAGGATGAAGAAATTCACCTTACATTTCATCGTAAAGAGGATGAAAAACCATTATTGTCGGCTGGGGCTGAGAGAATTGATGCTTCAAAATGGATCGCATTAAGCTTTGGCCTGATCATTTGTTTTATTGCCGTGCGCAAAATGATCATGAGCCCATCAGAAACGGGATTGAATTTCATTAACCTCAATTACATTAACTTCTTTTTGTTTGGTTTGGCAGTGCTCTTTCATGGTTCTTTTACCAAATTCTTAACGGCTATTGAAGAGGCCATTGGAGGTTCAGCAGGTATTATCATCCAATTTCCATTGTATGCTGGCATTATGGGAATCATGAAGTATTCAGGCTTGGGGGCACTTTTCTCATATGGTTTTGTAGAAATATCTAACGGTACTAGCCTACCTATTTTTGCTTTTTTGAGTGCCGCAATCGTCAATATATTCGTTCCTAGTGGTGGTGGCCAATGGGCTGTTCAGGGTCCTATCATCACAGAAGCTGCACAAAATTTAGGTGTTTCAATTCCTAAAAGCATTATGGCTCTTTCCTACGGAGACCAACTTACCAATATGCTTCAGCCTTTCTGGGCTTTGCCATTACTAGGCATCACAAAACTCAAGGCAAAGGACATTCTACCCTATTCATTTCTGATTATGCTAGTTGGATTGTGTATCTTTATCAGCTCACTAATAATTTTTTAAGTTTTGGCTTTATATCTAGGAGAAAAGAAAAGCAGAGTCCGTTTCGGAGGTTTATTCAAAAGCATATTACTCATCCCAGTAATTGCGATAAGTATTCTTATTGCCTTTTGGTGGCAAAATTATAGAAATAAAGACTCTGGTGAAATCAATGCAGAAGCCCTTAAATCAACCAAAACACAACTAGATCAAAGTCTGCAAGCCCTTAATTCAATTGTAACAGTCAAAACTGAGCAAATGGGTTTTCTTAACAAACTCATGGCCACAGGAATCCGCGTAGTGGATAGCGATACTTTGGCATTAGCCATTCCTCATTTACTAGCTTTGAATGATTTCAACCTTGCGGAAATAAGTAGTTTGGGGATTCAATCGTTGAGCCAATCGAGTAATAACCTAAAAGCTTCATTCGACTATTATCGGCAAGCTGAAGTTTCGGACGAAAGCTTTGTTTCGAATGAAATGGAGACTTACCTAGTCAGCAAGCAGGTGCTTTCATTACTTGAACCCTATGATGATTCTGAGTTCATTGACATTTCAGACCAACAAATCAATCGAATCATCAGGTTATTACTCAACGACAGAAGCTTTACAGACTTGGTTTATGTTAGAATTCAAAGATTAAGCGAAAACCAAAATCGTTTAGAGGCATTAAAGGAGGCTATTCAAAGCCATTTATCGGCTATTAGTACCTTCTCTCAAAAGACTTCAGAATAATAGGCGTTCAAGGCATTCTTAGTGTAATTCTGAATTTTATTATTTCTTAAAAGTTCTAACTTTGTGAACCCAGAATTAGAAACAAATTTCAATTAAAAAAGCACATAAATACTCAATTATGGCATTTGATATAAACATGATTAAAGCGGTGTATGAGAAGTTCCCTTCTCGTATTGCAGCCGCTAGAAAAACAGTGGGTAAACCACTTACACTTTCAGAAAAAATACTTTACTCCCACCTTTGGGATGGAGATGCAACTACAGCCTTTCAAAGAGGAAAATCTTATGTAGACTTCGCTCCAGACCGCGTAGCCATGCAAGATGCAACTGCTCAAATGGCTTTGCTTCAATTTATGCAAGCAGGAAAGCCAACCGCTGCAGTACCTTCTACAGTGCACTGCGATCACTTGATCCTTGCCAAAGAAGGTGCAAAAAACGATTTAAGAAATTCATTGACGGCTTCAGGTGAGGTTTTCTCATTCCTTGAGTCTGTTTCAAATAAATACGGTATCGGATTCTGGAAACCAGGCGCTGGTATTATTCACCAAGTGGTATTAGAAAATTATGCATTCCCAGGTGGTATGATGATTGGAACCGACTCACATACAGTCAACGCTGGTGGTTTGGGTATGGTGGCAATTGGTGTTGGTGGTGCAGATGCTGTTGACGTTATGGCAGGCATGGCTTGGGAATTGAAATTCCCGAAACTAATCGGTGTTAAGTTAACTGGTAAAATGAACGGCTGGACTTCAGCTAAAGATGTTATCCTTAAAGTAGCTGGTATCCTTACTGTAAAAGGTGGAACTGGTGCGATTGTAGAATATTTCGGTCCAGGTGCTATTTCTCTTTCTGCAACAGGAAAAGGTACAATCTGTAATATGGGGGCCGAAATCGGTGCTACTACCTCTACTTTCGGTTACGATGATTCTATAGAACGTTATTTAAGAGCGACTGATAGAGCTGATGTAGCTGATCTTGCGAATGGCGTTCGCGAGCACCTTACTGGTGACGATGAAGTATATGCTAACCCAGAGCTATACTTCGATCAGGTTATCGAAATTGATTTAGATACTTTAGAGCCTCATGTAAATGGTCCATTTACACCAGACAGAGCTACTCCAGTTTCTCAGATGAGAGCTGAAGCTGAAAAGCATGGCTGGCCAATGGATGTTGAATGGGGATTGATCGGTTCTTGTACCAACTCTTCTTACGAAGATTTATCAAGAGCTTCATCTATCGCAAAACAAGCTGTCGACAAAGGATTGAAAACCGTAGCTGACTTTGGTATCAATCCAGGCTCAGAACAAGTACGCTATACTGCAGAAAGAGATGGCTTATTGAAAATCTTTGAAGATTTGAATGCCACTATCTTCACCAATGCTTGCGGTCCTTGTATCGGACAATGGGAAAGAGCAGGAAGCAATACGCGTGTAAACACGATTGTACACTCTTTTAACCGTAACTTCTCGAAAAGAGCAGATGGTAACCCAAATACACATGCTTTTGTGACTTCACCAGAAATGGTAGCAGCTATTGCGATCTCTGGTAATTTGGGCTTCAACCCTATTACTGATACTTTAACAAACGATAAAGGCGAACAAGTAAAATTAGATCCACCTGTGGGCGATGAATTGCCAGAAAGAGGTTTTGCCGTAGAAGATAATGGTTACCAAGCACCTGCCGAAGATGGCAGCGGTGTGGAAGTAGTGGTTAAATCTGATTCAAAAAGACTTCAGTTATTGGCTCCTTTCTTAGCCTGGGATGGTAAAAACATTACTGGCGCTAAGCTTTTGATCAAAGCATTTGGAAAATGTACAACCGACCATATTTCAATGGCTGGTCCTTGGTTACGTTTCAGGGGTCACTTAGATAATATTTCTGATAACTGTTTGATTGGAGCAGTAAATGCTTTCGGTGAAGCCACCAACAAAGTGAAAAATCAATTGACTGGTGAGTTTGGCCCAGTACCCGCTACAGCTCGTGCT
>JBLIKG010000179.1:0-5065 GCA_047636255.1 Roseivirga sp.
TACTTCTCCATTTGGATTCCCAATTGGGTAATATTGACCAAATGAAAATTCAGAAGTGTATACATTTAATATCTCATTATTATGAAAGGCAACAGGCCCCAGTCCACTAGTTGACTCATTCAATACCTCCATTCTTTTTGCACCTGAACTCGCTGATGATGTTAAGAAAAAAGCAGTCGTATCTGAGAAGAGATTGTAGAATTTATGAATTTGATCTGAAGGGAAATTGAATAATTCAGTATCCTGAGTCCCATCGTTTTTCTTACCGTAAAATTCTAAATAATCCCCATCATCAAGTCGCCCATCATTACCATCTTGAACAAAAATAGCGACCTCCTGACCTCTATGGTACATTTTTAATTGACCTGAACCAGTACCCGTTAGGTCAAAACCAGCATCAACAAGGGAAGAGTATGTGACTCTATGAATATCATTAGAACCCGTCTTAATCTTGAAATAAGGTTGACTGTAATTGATCCACTCATTCCCTATAACTTGAGCGCTTGCAATTTGAACCGAAGCCAAAAGAAGCACAGCATACAGCAGTAAGCTATTTATTCTTCTCATCTTTTTCTCTTCGTTTATTTTTAGCATAAATACCTGGGAGTGCTTCAAGTGAATAACTCAGACTGAAAACATGAGAATAAGGTGATTCTGCTACGTTCCCAATATCAGTGAGGGCGTAATCGATTACCAAATCGTCAAGTTTAAAGCCTATTCCCATGTTAGGCTGGAATGTCCAGTAAGTCTGTTCTGAAGCTCCTGCTTCTCTCGAGAACTCTTTGATCCTTTGGAAATTCCCAATGCCTAACCTAAAGAAAAACTGCTTTTCATAATCAAACTCAAAACCCATTTGTGGTTCAAGCGAAACCAATCCTGTTTGCACTAAAGCGTTTCTTCGGCCATCGAAGGTGAAAACCAAATCAGCTGAACCCAAGACACCAATCTTATCATTAAGTGTAAAGGAGCGAGAAGCACCTACGATCATCCTAGGTAAAGTTAACTCTAAAGAGTTGCCAGGAAGTGAATTATTAGTTTGGCTAAAAACAGCGGACAAGTTGGCTTGATTAACCGACCAAGAATTAAACGTTGTAGAAATATCGCGAAGCATTACCCCAAAGTTCCACTTATAGTATCGATATTTTAATGCTGCATCAACGCCAAAGCCCCATGCGTCAGCAAAATCACCAACTTTCCTTCTGATTACTTTAAAATTAACACCAACGGTTAAGCCTCTTGCAAACGGTTTACCAAAAATCAAACCAACAGAACGAGCATAAGAAAGTATAAAAGCATAGTCCTGAGCACTGAAGAAATCAATGTTATCGTAGTTCAAACGGCCATTATCGTCAAACAAAAATCGAGTATCCGGAATATCGTCTATTCCTAACCTAATCATCGAGAAAGCAATATGACTATCAGTATCTATGGCCCTAGCATAAGATATGTAATCGTAATTGGCTATCCCTCCAAAATAAGCAGCATGCTGTGCTGTGAATTGATTGCGGTATTCTATATCAGTGAGGGCAGCTGGGTTCCAATAACCCGCTGTAGCATCATCGGCAACTGAAGTCATTGCATTAGACATTGCTAATGCACGTGCCCCAACCCCTATGGCTAAGAATTCATTACTATATTTAGGTGTGTTCTGGCTGTAAATTTTTGGTGAAATAACCAAAAGAGAGATGATCAACATCCACAACAGCCATTTTTCAAGGTTATTTCTCACGATAAGATCGTATCCCTCCGTTATTCAAAATTCAACATATTTATTTTTAAGTGCTGCTGCTTTCAAGACAACTCTCTTAAACCATAAATATTTTAATGACCCAACGCAAAGAAAGCAAAAAACATTCAAACAACCTTCAAAAGCCGATTTTTAACAATTTCTTAAACAAGATAATATTTTTTTATATAGTACTATGTAACACATAGTACCTTTTTACGTATATTTGCATATGTAAAGGTCATACATCTTAAATAACTCAAGATGAATTTAGAAAACACACAGGTCCAAATGCGGAAAGGAATTCTCGAATTCTGTATCCTAAACATCATTTCACGGGGTGAGGTTTACGCCTCGGATATGCTAGGGGAGCTAACTTCTGCGAAAATTATTGTCGTGGAAGGCACGCTTTATCCCTTGCTTACTCGCCTTAGAAAGGCAGGTTTATTAGAATACAAATGGGTAGAATCAAATTCTGGACCACCACGAAAGTATTATACAATTACAGCTACAGGCACAGACTTTTTGAATAACCTGAAAGCTACTTGGTTGGAATTGGTCGAGTCAACATCTCAAATCATCTCAAAAAACAACTCATAATTCTGCTGTCATGAAAAAAAATATAAGCATAAACATCAGTGGCATCATATTTCATATCGAAGAAGACGGTTTTGAAACATTAAAAAACTATCTGGATTCCATCAATAAATACTTCTCTTCTTATGAAGATAGTGATGAAATTATCGCAGATATCGAAGGTCGTATTGCCGAAATATTTCTCGAAAAACTTCGAGAGAGCAATCAAGTAGTTTCAGCTGAAGATGTCCTTTCCATAATTAAAACCATGGGAAATATATCTGACTTTGAAGCAATTGAAGAAGAGGATGATTTAGAGGCCGTGCCAAAAGCTGAGCCGAAGCAGGATACTAAAACAAAGCAGAAGTCTACTCAAGAGGATAATTCTTCTGGTCATAAGAAACCTTCAAAGCTCTATCGTGATTTACAAAGAAAAGTCTTAGGTGGGGTAGCTTCTGGTATAGCACACTATTATAACTTCGACCCACTATGGCTTCGAGTAGGCATTTTGTTTGCCATTTTCGGTCTTTTCTTTTTGGGTCCAATAGGAGGTGCCGTTTTCTTGGCCTATATCATCATGTGGATTGCCACTCCAGGAAATGAGCATTTAGTCGAAGACAAAAAGATCAAAAAGTTATACCGCGATCCTGAAGAACGAGTAATAGGCGGTGTTTCTGGCGGTTTGGCTAAGTACTTACATACCGAAACCATGTACATCAGAATTATTTTCCTTGTGTTACTATTTGGCTTTGGAACAGGGCTTATTGCTTACATCATCCTTTGGATCATTACACCAACGGCTAATTCCTTAACTGATAAAATGCAGATGAAAGGCGAGCCCGTAACGCTGTCAAATATTGATTCTAATATCAAAAAGAGCAAGGAGCCGACATTTGGCGCCAAGGACGAAGGTACTTTTACCAAAGTGTTACTGTTCCCATTTCGCTTAGTTGGAAAAATTTTCTCAGGAATCGGTCGTGCATTTGCTCCTTTGCTGCTATTTCTTGTAGCTTTTATTAGAGTTGTCACTGGTTTAATAATTTCTACAACTGCCCTATCAATTATCATTTCAATTTTAGCGGTTGGTGGTGTGTTATTTGGGTTATACAATGGTGATTGGTGGATGTGGGATAATGATTTAGCCTACTTACCTATTGAGGTTTTTAGAGCAACAGTACCTGGAATAGGTATTCTGTTCTTAATAGTCGCCCTATTTATTCCTTTCCTCTATCTGTTGATTGCAGGAATTACTGTGATTGCAAAGCGCAGAGTAATGAGCAGTTCTGTAGGCTGGAGTATTTTAGGTTTCTGGTTTATTGCGCTTTTGGGTGCTGCGGCTACACTGCCTAACTTTCTTCGCGACTTCCGTGATGAAGGGATCTATAGAGTCGCAGAAGACATTACCATAGAAGCAGACACACTATCAATAGGCATTAACCAAATCAACCATGGCGTCTTCTCAAGTGACTCTCGCTGGATGCGGGTGAATAGAGATTTTGACAATGGCTATTCGTCAGATTTCACAGATCTAGATATTATGTTGAGTTCAGATGATCAATTCAAGGTCGAAAAAAGATTCCGATCAAGAGGTAGAAATTCCGAAGATGCCGAAAGGAATGCTGAAAATCTTTCTTACAACTATAAAATAGAAGGTGATGAAATAACATTTGATTCAGAACTCACTTTCCCGAGTGGAGCTCAATTTAGAGCGCAAGAAATAGACGTTACTTTTTATATTCCAGAAGGGCAACCCTTTAAATTAGAACGAGGAATGGGAAATCTTCTTAATTATTTCAATTACAATTACTCTTGGTGGGAAATCTATAACAATACTTGGATGTATGTTGATGGAAGTCTTAAGTGCATTACTTGCGAAGAATCTGATAACGATAATAGTGACGCCAGCGCGGGTATAGTTCGAATAGAACTAGAAGCTTTTAACACCATTAAAATAAGCGATAAGTTTAAAGTTTTTGTAAAACAAGGTGATTCAAATAGTTTAGAAATTGAAGGTCCGAAAAATAAAATTTCACCTGTGAAACTCAATATCATAGAAGGTGTTTTAAATTTATCTGGCAGAGACTTCGCACTTAATGAAGACGACACGAACGAATTTACCCTGTATATCACTACCCAAGAACTTACGAACATCACTCTCTATGAAGAGGTAGAAATTAATATTTCTGAATTTAACATAGACCAATTGACCTTAAACATTCATGACAAAGCCAAAGCATCGTTAAACTCAAGCATACGGTATTTGTCTTTCAAAATCATGGATGAGAGCCAATTGAATTTAGAAAATGACATACAGAAAGTTGTGGCTATCTTAAGCGAAGATTCGCGCCTTTATGCCTATGACGCAATCATTGATGTTGTTCAAATTGACGCTGATGATGATTCGCGAGCACGATTAAATGTAGAGAAAGAACTTTTTGTGACAGCCGAAGGGCGCTCATCCATTAAGTATAAAGGCAATCCACGTTTAGATATCAAGAACCAAAGTAGCGCGGCAAGCGTCAGTAAATATTAAACTTCTTATCCACTCAATTGCCTATCAGCAGTCATATTTGATTTTATTGAATAGGCTGCTGATTTTTTAATTCATTCAAAATCAAGAATTTTAGGCCTAAATCGAACGATTTAGGCTCATTTTAAATAAAATATTCTACCCCCAAGCAACCTTATTTATTATTCATACATCTACCTTGTGAATCAACCAAAAAATGCTTCAAATCAAAAAGTCTAGGTCTGAAGAAAAGC